>JAGBFY010000448.1 GCA_017936245.1 Kiritimatiellia bacterium | reverse complement strand
CGTAGAACTCGATCGCCGAATAGCTCGAACGCACGGTCGGCAGATAATCCTTCGGATCATCCGAAAACACAAGCGTCGCATTGTCATCAAGATGAAGCTCAACGTTGGACCTCAAATGCACCGCCTTGGTAAACCACTCACCCGCCGGAACGGTCACGCGTCCGCCGCCGGCTTTTGCTACTGTCTCAATCTGATCCTGAAGATTTATCGGCTTCGCATTGTCGTATGTAGAGGTGAGCCGGATAACGCGGGTAAGCGTATGGCACTCACCCGGCTTGAGGATATAAGCGTCCTCCTTTTTCAGCGTTCCGTTCTCGACGCATATGAATCTGCGCCAATCATCGGGAAGTATGGGCGATACTGACTTCGACAGATGGCTTTTCGGGTTTGGCCGCCATATGTAACGCCCCTTTTCCCCCTCATCCGCAAACGACAGCGTCCATCCGCGAAACGGATCGACAAGCCGGTACTCATCAGAATCGATGTCTTCGACAATGCACTTCCCGGAATCGGATACGACGAAATAAGGATGGAAGGCCTCCGTGACGGCGAACGGCTCTTTGCCGGTGTTCTCGCCGGTCATTGACACCGTCAAACGATCGTTCATCCTGACTTTGACCGTAAGAGTGAACTCATGGGGGAAAAGTCTACGCGTCTCATCATCAGACTTCAATTGGAGCGTAAGAGTGGAATCATTGCCAATGCGCTCAGTGCCGACTACCTCAAAATCCTTGTAGCGGGCAATACCATGCCGTCTCGAGTCCTTGCTTGGACCGTTTCCGGCAAACCACGGCCAGCAAAGCGGCATACCACCCGTGCCTGTCTCCGAGACGAAGAACACCTCCTCCCCACCCTCAGGAATGTAGGATATGACCCGTGCGCCATGCGTATCGACAGTCACCACCCCGCACATGTTCGTCATGGCGACGATTGCTGCAAAAAAGGATATCATGAACAAAACCTTATCTTCTTATTCGTGAAATTGGTTATAAAGGGCTCTAGCCGTTATCGGAGTATAATCAAAAACAGTAAATCCTTCAAATCCAGCCTCGCGCAATGCCTGAACCTGCTCCGCAAGCATTGCAGGCTTGTCTTGGCGCGGCTTCATCACGCTGTATCCGATTCCGGGATAACACTTCACTCCCGCGGCATTCGTCCTTACACGTTCAATACATCTCTTAAAAAATGTCAGAGAAGAAAGATAACTCATTGGACATACAAAGTCCAGATATCCTTCTCGGCACCATAAACCCCAATCCTGCGCCATGCTTGCCTTATCTGTTTCTCCGCCACGCTTGAGTACAGCTGCCGAAATAGCAACATTAGGATATTCTTTGCGCACCCTCTTCGAGACTTCTCGAACGACTGCAGTTATATTGTCGCAACGGAACTGCACATGATTTCTCTGCCATTCGGACAGGCTTTGGCAGTCACCATCAATAATCACGCTTTTTGGCCATGAAGGAACCTTGCCATATTTAGCTTCAAAGTTATTTTTGCATACATTGCAGTAGCACATATTCATCCAGCGATACCGAATGAAATCGAAATGGATGCCGTCAACTCCTTTCGCTGCAAGCTCTAGCATGGCATCAATTTCAGCCTTCCGGTTTTCGGGATTGGATGGACACATCCATCTTATATCCTTGCCGTCCGTGTCGATAGCCAAGCGCCCCGCTTCACGCATCTTTTCCACAAAGCCGTCCACACACCCTCCAGGCCTTCCGATATACCAGTTCACCTTCCACACATGGCACTTCACGCCATACTTCTTGCATGCTTTAAGACATGCTTCCAACTGATCGCCATGATCCTTTACGTACGACATTACCGGAAGCACCTTGGATTCATAGTACGCTCCGCCGGGACGACACATATTTGGAATGATATCGGTGAAACCGCTATTCTTCAATCTGCGAATCGTGTAATCCCAACTCGCTTTGTCAGACATACCCCAAGCACGATGGCACCACGCAAGACGGCGCTCTCCCTTGCGCGGCGGCAGTTTGACAGCCTCGCGTTTCTGCGGCACAGGCACTTCCTCGGTAAATACCGTGAAATTCTCTATTGAACACTTTATCTGAAACGCCTTGTCCACCGCCCTCCATGCCGAAAGACGGAAGCCGTCAAAACCTTTCCAGTCGTCCAGCTTGCCGCCTGGCAGATCTTTAACGTTCCAGTCCTTTCTGCTGATGACAATTCTAGTCTTTTCTCCTGATGCAATATCCGGCGCAAACGAATATCCGACCCATGTTGTCCCACGCCTTGCATGAAGAGTAAAGTTTAGGCACGGCTCAATGTTTGAACATGTAAAATCAAACGAAATACCGCCCTTTTCTGGAATATCGAACCGGTAATCAGCTTCCCATCTTGCCCGTTGCGGAAATCCCCCAGCTGGAATATCCTTAGAGAAATACCAGCTATTCGTTTCTGCCGCAAACGACACAACCGAAATGGCGGTGACTATCGCCGCCAAAACAACACTATTCAATTTCATTCCCTTGTTCCTTAATCTTGATTGACAGTGCAAATCACGCGGAAGCCATTCTCCAAATTTCGAGTATATTTCCCGGCAGAAAAACGAGACCTCAAAGTTATGTAGGTACGACCGCTGGAAAAGTCTCCCCCTCGCAAAATATGTTTCACGATGTTTTGACTCGTTTTCGCAGCTTCAGCCTCAGTAACCCCTGTTGGATTGACTGCGACCCCTTCCGGCCAGGAATATGTGCTATCGCTTGAATAATCACTGCAGAATTCCAATACGTTGCCCAACATATCATATAGACCAAATCCATTGGGAGGCAAACGGCCAACTGCGACAGTCTGCGCACTGTCATATCCGGCATTTACTGTCGTATCTTGACTTGACAGGATATTCTCTGAACTCCAACCGATAGAACGAAGCGTTCCCGATCCCCATGCCGCCGACTTACTATAAAGTACATTGTTAGTCACCCCTCCGCGAGCGGCAAATTCCCATTGCGCTTCTGTAGGCAACATAAAAGAAAGTTTACCTGCCGTCTTCTCTGATAAACTATCAACAAATGCATTCCCCAATGACCAATCCAATCCTGAAACAGGTTTAAATTCATGGTCTGGGTACGTAGCGTCATCTATAAAGGCCTTTCCGTATGTTCCCGTCAGCTTCATGTATTGAGACTGTGTAATTGGAAATACTCCAGCATAATAATCATCTGTCAATTTAACAGGATGCATATTTCCACCCATGCCTGACTGAGAAGAACCATTCACACCCGGCGCATCCATAATCCATTCACCCCACGAAGCGGCTGGAATATGGCGAAGAACAAGGAAATCCGTCTTATAGATAGGATTGTTTGTCACCTCTGTCCAGATAAGAACGTCATTAAAATCTGTTTCGCATGGAACTTCGTTTATTGAAAATGCCGAATAGCTCGTCTCGAATGAACCGTACTTGCCGCCGTAGAAATCGGCGCGGCGGACATCCGTGACCGCCCCGCTGTTCAAATCGACAATCTTGTAGAGAACATCAGTCATGTTGGCTGCGGAAGGTGTCGCCGAGAGGCGGACATTGAAGTTCATTACCGCAATATCGCTCTTCCCGAACGCCTTGACCGGATCAATGGTGAAGGAGTAGAAGTTGTCTTTCGCGATTCCGAAAAGATCGCCCTTCATCGATGACGCAAGTTTTGCAGAATCGAGCGGCTTGTCACCATCGTAAGCCTCAACAGTGATATCGACTGGATCAGAAACGCCGGCAATGCAGTACTCAACCTTCACATCCGTTGACCATGGCCATTGCTGACGGATGACGACCTTGTCGATAGTGGCAGCATTAAGCGCTGAGAACATGGCGACAGACGCAGCAAGCAACAATTCTTTTTTCATTGTTTTTACCTCTCTTAAATTTATCTGATGATTACAAAATGTCCGAGTCCATAAACGGCAAGTGACACCTCATGCAATGTTCCGCTTTCCTGAAGCGAAACCGTTACTGCATCACCTGACGAGCCTGAAAGCGCGTACCAGCCCTGTGCATTTGCGGCGGCATCTTCGATCTCAACTCCGTTCACGGAAAGCGATGTCGTCCCGTACGGAACTGGCATGACAGCCCGTTTCTTGACAACGTTCCACTTTGCATCGCCCTTTGGTGCCAGAACGCGCGTGAACGCACCTTCTCCGCCAGAATCGCTGTAGCCCTGCACAAGACCAAGTTTTGCCCTCCGAACAGTCCCGTCATTGAAGGCAAGCGTCAAGTCATACACGTTTTCAGCATTGAAGTAATCTGCTACCGGCAGCTCGACTTCAAAATCATCCGAGCTGGAGAGTGAATATTCGCGGAAATACTTTGCGCCAGCCACCGTCAACCTTGCAGACGTCGCCAATACAGGCATATCAACAGGAACCTTGATTACGCGATTTGTGGCGGTTCGCCAGAATGATGTCACGTCGGCATTCAGGAATACAACCTCCTGATTGCTCCTATCTGATGATGCTTGCATAATGCAAGGCGAAGCCGCCGCAACTGCAAGAATCTTCCATGGAAGTGAATGGAATAATCGTTTCATAACCCGTAATTATATCACCAACTCGATGTTGATATATGATATTTTCGATAATATTTATATGATAATTACGACAACATTGTGATATACTTCCCGCATGAAGAAAGTTCTTGTCGCATACTCAGCGAACTATGTCGCAGCCCGCGAGTTCATCATAGGCGTGTTCAAGTTCATTAACGAAGGACACGACTGGAACGTTCATATGCTAGGCAATCCATATGAAATCACACCTGAGACGGTAAGAAATGCGATACGCGACGGCACGGATGGGATTCTCACGGGATTCAACATGGTTACACCTGGCTACAAGGAGCTGATCAAAGCGAATATCCCGCTCGTTCTCAACAATTTCCCGTCTCAGCTTCCCCCTCCCGATATCCCCAACATATCTGTCCTGCATAACGATGAGATCGCCATCGGGCGCAAAGCCGCCTCGTTTCTTAGGATGAAAGGAAACTTCCGTACTTTCGCTTATGTTCCGGACAAAACCAAATCATGGTGGTCAACATACCGGCAGCGCGGGTTTCGCATTGAACTTGCCAAACACAGTATTCCATGCAAGACATTCCGCGGCAACAGGTCACAACTGGAAACTTGGCTAAAAGCCCTTGTCAAGCCTGCAGCCATACTCGCAACCAATGATGTAACCGGCACCCG
>JAGBFY010000447.1 GCA_017936245.1 Kiritimatiellia bacterium | reverse complement strand
GACCTTGACGTTGTTGACGGAGGCGCAAAATACGAGGTAACCGACGAAATGTACGACGTCTATTTTGAATTGACCTTCCGCATCGAAGTTGTCCACCATGACCGCGGCGTTCGGACCGTCGAAATCGAGGATGCGGGAAAGGTTCTCGCGGATACCCTTCTTGTTCTCCTCGACCTTCTCCACTGTGAGCATGTTGCGTTCCGCGCTCTTGCCGGAAGGGTCGCCGATAAGACCGGTAGCGCCGCCGACAAGCGCAATCACCTTGTGACCGGCGAGCTGAAGACGGCGAAGCATCATTATAGAAACGAGATTGCCGGCCTGAAGCGATGCGGCGGAAGGGTCGAACCCGCAATATACGGTCTGCGGAGTCTCCAGAAGCTTCTCGATCTCAGGCGCGGTCGTCGCTTCAACAAGGCCGCGGGCGGCCAACTCTTCAAAAAGTGTCATCTTTGCTCTCTCTTTGTTTTTCAAATAAAATCAATGCTTCTTCACCATCTCGGTGACCGCAGAAAGGAACTGGTTAACGTCCGTGAAGTTGCGGTAGACGCTCGCAAAACGTATGTATGCAACCTGATCTATCTCATGGAGCCGCTCCATCACGAACTCTCCAAGTTTCTCCGAAGAGATCTCATCGCCGTCAATGGAGGAAATAACATCATCAAGCAGATTGCGGATCTGATTATCGGATACCGGACGGTTTCCGCAGGCTATGCGGACGCCCTTCTCAAGTTTGCGGCGGTCGAACGGCTGACGACGACCGTCGCGCTTGACGACACTCACCTCGTCGCGGTCAATCTCTTCGTGCGTCGTGAAGCGGCATCCGCAGGTTGTGCATTCGCGGCGACGGCGTATTGCCGCACCTTCGCGAACGCTGCGCGAATCCAGCACCTTATCTTCATCGTTGCCGCACTTGGGACACTTCATCGCTTCTGCGCCTTACTTGCCGTTGGGGCACATCGTGCAATGGCGGCAATCGAGGTTCACCGGCATGGGAGGCAGATCGCCCTTGCGGCGGGCGTTCCATTCCTCGTACCTGTTGAACGCAGCGAGGATGAGACCGAACACGATAAAGCCGCCCGCAGGGAGAATGGCTACTGTGATGAATTCACCGGCAAACTGACGGATTGCGCCGATGAGAACGAGCGAGAGCCCAAAACCAATGCCGGAGCCAAGACCATCGGCGAGGGAAAGAATCACTCCGTTCTTGGATGCGAACGCCTCCGCCCTTCCGAGAATCACGCAGTTCACGACGATCAGCGGAATGAAGATGCCGAGCGAATCGGAAAGCGCAGGAAGGTACGCCTGCATGAGCAGATCGACAGCCGTCACGAACGTCGCAATGATCACGATGTAGCACGGAATATGCACCGCAGCCGGAATTAGTTTCCTGAGCGCAGAGACGAGACCATTGGAGCACACGAGAACGAAAGTCGCGGCACAACCCATGCCGACTGCGTTCTCAATCGACGTTGTAACCGCCAGTGTGGGGCAAAGCCCGAGAACAAGACGGAACGTCGGGTTGTTCTTGAAGATACCGTACCAAAATGCAAGCCATGTTTTCATAGTGTGAAATTATATCATAAATCCATGTTTACGTGCGAGAATTGCGACCGGCTTTTGCTATTCGCGCAATTATCCGAGACGCGCCGAGATTCTTGCATCCAAGCGCAAGCAGCAGCTTACCAATAGGATGGCGAGACTCAGCCCTGATTTCAAGTATTTCAATCCACTCACTCTTGCAGAGGTTCCTGAAATCCTTGAGCGTTATGAGGTGGATGTTCGGCGTGTCGTACCACTGGAACGGCAACTGCTTGGAGACGGGAAGGCGTCCGCACAAGCCGAGCGTCATGCGGATCCTGTACGCCGCAAAGTTCGGGAACGAGACAATCGCTTCGTCCGCCACGCGCAACGCCTCATGGAGAAGTCCGCGCGGATTCTTGACGACCTGAAGCGTCTCGGAGCAGATCGCCATGTCGTAGTGGCCGTCCGGCACAAGGGACAGACCCTCGTCCGCATCCTCCCAAAGAAGCGTATTGCCGTCAGCGACAGCCTCCTCGAACTCCGTTACACTGATGTCCACACCGTCACCGGTTACGTTCCTGTTCTTCTTGAGGACGTTCAGCAAGGTACCGTCGCCGCAACCGATGTCTATCACATGGGAGCCTTCCTTGACCATCGACAGGACGGCGCCGTGCTGCTTTTCCTGCGCCGCCGTCACATCGGGTTTTCTGTCACCGAGGAATCCGCCGACACGACGCGACCGATCGTCTATATGGGTGAGAAACGCATCGTGTCCGGTGCCGATGTCAAGATGGCAGTATGTGACGGGCTTGTTGTTGCGGAGGAGCGCCTCCACTATGTCGCGCGACTGCCAGTCAGCAAATAGCACATCACCCGAAAGCGATACGACGAGCGTCTTGCAGGTGACGCGCGAACATGCCGCATCCAGCGAGCCATATGGCGCCGCGGCATCGAAGAGATCCATCGAGCGCGTTATGTGGAGATAGCTGTTGGCGTCAAAACGTTTGAGGAACTTGTCCGCCTGATACGCAAGATAGCTTTCGATCTGGAAGAAAGTCCTGAAATCGCGAGCCCTACGGTCCTGAAATTCGTCCGGCTCCTCGAGCCAATTGCGCTGGAGTTCACGCTGGAACTTCTCCTGTAGAAGTTCTCGCGAAAGGTATGTGATGTGCGCAAGCTGGCGGGCTGCGGCAAGCCCCTTCTTAGGACCCAAACCGTCCCCGACATCGTAATAGTCGCCGCGATGCCATGCGGGATCGTCCGTAATCGCACTGCGCCCCACGACATCGAACGCAAGCGCCTGCGTATTGAGCGAAGCGGAGGATGCGATGACGCACGCGCGATCCATCTCGCCGGGACAGCGTGTGATCCAGTCCATCACCTGCATGCCGCCAAAGCTGCCGCCGACAAGGCCTGCCAGATGCTTCACTCCACGCTGCACAAGGAACATGCGGTAGACATCAACCGTATCGGAGAAATCGTATCTCGGGAACCTGCTCCCGTAGGGCTTGCCCGTATCCGGGTTGATGGACGAAGGCCCCGTGGTGCCGCTGCATCCGCCAAGCACGTTTGCGCAGATGACATGATAGCGGTTTGTGTCGATGGCGCGACCTGGGCCTACCATCCCTTCCCACCATCCGCTCGGCTTCGTCTCGCCGGGGCGCATGCCCGCGACATGCGCATCACCCGTGAGCGCATGGCAGATGAACACGACATTGTCGAGTTCGGGGCGTATCGCACCACATTCCTCATAGGCAACATCCACACGCTTCAGCACACCACCGGTACGGAGCCTCAATCCGCCTTCCGGGAGCTTAAGCTCCATCGACTTCGGTTCCACCAAACCGACACCGCTATCTGTTTTGCTGTCAACCATTTTTAATCGAATCCAATACCGTTCCGCAACAGCAGAACGATTTTCCTCTCTTCTCAAATTTGATTGCCGTGAATTATATCATATATCTATCAAACACCGCCAAAACATACGTCTGGCGGCACTCGCCAATAGTGAAAACAATCGTTTATGGCTGCCGTACAGGCGATGTCACCACAAAAACCGTCGTGTCAGTCGTGCTGCCGGTATACAATGCGAGAGAATGCCGGTCACCAAACGCAGTCGCATTTACGTTGCCGGCATCATAGTCCCGCGCTTCTTTGCCTTCGGCGAGAACCGTCGGTTCCGGCCATGTCATCGGATCGCCGAAGACCTGATCAACGTTCACCCTGCGGCATTTGAGCCTACGTGCGCCGCGCTGGTAGTAGTAATTGAACACGGTTCTCGTCTTTGCGTCGTAGATGAGGCTCGGGGTCGATTCCCGAACATCACGTATGTTGGTGAGCTCGCGTTTCCACGTAACACCATTATCGACAGAAGTCAACTGAAACTGGCATCTGCCGCCACGCTCACACCGTGCAATCGCCAAGATGCGTCCGTTCCCCAAATGTATTGCGGACTGTTCCGTTGGCCATTCCGACTTGGCGAGCCCGCTTTCCACCGTCCGCTGCATCCATGTGCGCCCTCCATCCGCACTCGTCAGAGTCCCCCATGAGTGGCCTCCTTCTTTGTTGCTGTAGCTGCCTGCGAACCACAAAGACATCAGACTGCCGCCATCAACCTTGAAGATGTCTGTTATCTGCATGGGCATCGGGTCAAGGGATGGTGTCGCAATCTTCTTCCACTCAACACCGTCTTCCGAGCGGTACAGGTCGTGCCGCCGCACCTTCCCCCAGTTGCGCACCCAGAGCAGCATCGCGCCGTCGTCTGTCACTCCCTTGCCTATCGTGACCTCACCAAGCCCCGGATCGTTGACCACGCAGACCTCATCCGTCCACGTCTTTCCGCAATCGGACGAAGTCCGGGCGAACACACCGCGCTTCCCTTCATTGATCGTATGCGCTGAACCGCGGCTGTATGCACAGACGAGCCTATCCCCCACCGCCTGTACCATCGGCCAAGAATTGTAGCCCGGCACATCCTGCACCGTGGAAACGCGGACATCCCCTGATTTGGGAGTCATGCTCACTCCGTTTTCATCCGCACCACAAACCACGGAAAATGCGAACGCCACGCTTGCGCAAATCGCAAACGACAGACTCTTGCTTAGATGTAACTCATTCATTGCTTGTTTCCTTTGAGTGAAAAAATAGCACAACCTGATTGCGTATCAACGGACGAGCGTCATGTACAGTACCGTTCCGGCGGCGATGGAAAGCGGAGGACACCTCCATTTCCACTGCAGCGCAACCGTGAGTACGCCCGATGCGATCTCGGCAAGACCCCAAAGGTTTTCGGCAGGCGGCCTTGCACACGCATAACCCGCAAAGCAATAGACGGAAAGCATTGCAAGTGCGGCAGGCGAAAGCACTCGGCCAACGTATGAAACGACCTTCGGCGGCTCCCCGCCACGTCCGAAAAGCAGGAACGGCAACGCGCGGATGAGCCAGGATAGAATTCCCACCGAAACGATAAGCACGACCATGTACATCGTCTTCCCTTCCATCATCGCGCCGTTCCCTTCTCCATGCGCCGCCTACAAGCCAGCAGAACCGTCACCATCAGCATCATCGTAGGTATGAGCATCTCTGCACGAGCCTTATCCATGCCCAAGAACAGCGCAAGCACGGCAAACACAGCGATGGCGGAAACTCCACCGATTATGGCCGGCAAACGGTTTGCCCGCTCGCGGCATTGCTCCGTAAGGATAACGAGAAAGAGTGATGTCATCGCAAAGTCTATCCCTTTCGACGGCACTGGCAACGCCGCCCCTGCCAAAGCTCCCGCTGTCACTCCAATTATCCAGTACATATGGTCAAGCGCAGTAAGAAACAGACAGTACCGGCGTTTTCCCTCAGGCGGCAGTTTGCATGCGACCTCGAGCGCATACGTCTCATCCGTTATGCCCGCGATCAGATATGCATGAGTCCAGAAGCCCGCACCTTTGAACGTATCTAGCAGGGAAAGACCATACAGCGAATATCGCAGGTTCACGCACAGCACAACGAAAAGAACGCCGCCGATAGCGGCCGACACGCGTACCCAATCCACGAACAGATACTGGAGCGGTCCCGATATGAACGCAGCGCTGGAAAGCGCCGCCCACAAGGCAGGCATGGGAACGCCGCCATGCACAGACAGCAGCACACCGGCGGCAAAACCCATCGTGCCGTATCCGGCCATGACCGGAACCGAATCCGAAAAGGCTTTCCTGAACACCATATTCCGATCAACTTTATCTCGCATACTCTTCTTGCGCCCCGTCACTGACCATCAACGTCCGTTGGTGATGATCGAGGAGAGAAGCTCACGTGCCTTGCGCAACTCTTCCGGGCTGCGGGAGAAATCGGTTCTTGTCCTGACGATCGTCTTTGTGACATTGTCGCAGGCCTCGACTCCCGCCTTGGCTGCGGCAAGCTGTAGATATTCATAGTCCTCGACACCGTCCCGGCATTGGGCGAGCTTGATGGACGGCCATATCTCCTTCTCGCCGGGATACATCATGATTCCGTCGCCGGGCATCCCGTTGCCGTTATGCGTACGGTAGGTCGGAAAGTAGGTATCGTCTCCATTCATGCGGTTCTTGCCGTGCCACTTGTTCACGATCCAGAAAAGGAATCCGTCCGCACG
>JAGBFY010000045.1 GCA_017936245.1 Kiritimatiellia bacterium | reverse complement strand
TCTATATATGCTCTTCCTGCCTCTGAAGGTGGAACTGCTGTCGTAGGATCGTATCGCCCGAACGCATGGGGCCTCTACGATATGCACGGCAATCTGATGGAGATGTGCCTGGACAGATGGAGCGCTGATGTTTCAGATCAGACAGGACCTGACCCTTGGGGGCCGTCTATTGAGGAGGGGAAAACGGATCTCTTTCGCGTTTTCAAAGGCGGCTGTTACTATCTTGATGGCCGTGTTGGAACATCGTCATACAGAGCAAACACCAGCGGCAACAACAGCAAGGATCCTCGCATAGGCATTCGCGTTTGCCTTACGGTATTTTAATATGGGTACAGTATCGATTCGTGCGGCGTTGTCTGGACTGACAGCTGCCTATCTGGTTCTTTCTCCTGCCTTCGCCGTCACAGATGGATGGGAGAACATTGATCCCTCCCGTATCGATCCGATCATAGCAGATGCGCTTTGGAAGGCGGATTTTTCCAAAGGCGGAGAATTCATCCTTGAGCGCCGTGACGGCGCGGAGGGTTCTGTGGAGTTCTCCGGCGGCAGGATGACGATACGGAAGGCAAACGACAAAGGATATCTGCTCCTCCGCGCTCCTGCGTTTGCGGTATCAACAAATTCCCCAATCACATTTTCTGCGGACGTATTCATAATGGATGCGGAGCCGGAGTATTGCCATGCGATGTTGAGGGCTTTTGGAGACCAGGAGTTCCTTGGGTTTCGTTCGGGCGAGAGGGGTGTTGACGATCCTGGCGGATGGCAGATTATGAACGGGCTTGTCAATGCTCCGGAGGGGGTGTTCTGGCGCAAGTATTTTCATCACAAACCCGACGGCAGATCTGTGACGCCCGTCATCGTCGTATGTGGAAGGAAGTCTTCAAGCGTATGGAAAGACTGGTCTGCTGTAGAGCATTCCGCGGTTAAAAAGGCATGGGAGTCTGTCCGTGCCGATGGTGCCGCCAGGCGTGTGAAAGCTACGCTTATGGATGAGGCGGTGTTCGAGCGGCGCAACATGAACGACGCAGTGCATACGGCTCGGATAGTCAAAAAGGATGGACGCAGCCTGTTGGAGATTGATGGTCGCACAGCGCCGCCCGTTGCGTTTCATACCGTCTACCATCATAGCGATCACAGCGAAATCACCGCGGGAATGCCGCTCGTGGAAAACGGGGTCAATGTTGTGATACCGACGGTCGAAGGCGGAACCGGCAACCATGCCTGCTGGAACTCCAAGGGTTACAATGCTAAGAAGGCGGTGGATGTGCTGCGCAAGACTATGCGTGCAAGCGGCGACGCGCTTTTCGTTGTTGCCTACTCCTGCAATGCATACCGGGATTTCGTCTCGAAGGATCATCCCGGTGAAGGCTGGATTCTTCAGGATGGTTCGGTGCTCCGTGGTTCTGCAGGAAGCTGCTGCGTAGGGTATCAGGGAATGACGTTGGACAAGGCGTGGCCATGGGTGTCGATGGCTTCGCGGGTATGGCGCGATGCCGTGAAGTCCAATATCCGTGCATTTGTTGCGGAATTGAAGAGGCAGCGGTTGGACAGGCGTGTCGTAGGCATCCATTTTTGCGGATACAACGACGGTCAGTTCGGCATGAACTATCCTGACTTCTCTGCTGCGGCGAAGAGTGAATACGCAAAATATATCGCCCGTAAAGATGTTGGATCGACAAATTATTTCCATTTCTGCCGTCAGCTCGGCGTTATGGCGCAGGATGAATTTGCCCGTGCATTCAAAGAGGCGATGGGTAAGGACGTAATTGCCATGCGCTGGTACGATTCACCGTTTGTCGTAGATTTCGGCCTTGGTGAAACGCTCAAGAACAGTGCGATTGATGTTGTCATCCCGCAGCCAACGTATCGGGAGCGAGCCCCCGGCATCGCCGCCGCGACCTTTGCTCCTTTCTCATCATTTCATCTCCATGGGAAGATGCTGTGGAATGAACTTGACCTGCGTACTTGGTGGATGCCGTCAAGCAGCAGCCCCACAGGATACCGCACCGTGTGTCCGGCGGACAACCTTGCCCAGTGGCAGACAATATACCGCAAGTATGCCGGTGAGATGCTTGCGGCGCGTAGCGGATACTGGTTCTATGACATGAACCGGGGATGGTTCGGATCGCCGGAGATTGCTGCTGATGTCGGGGCGTCGTTGAAAACAGTGAAGGAGCTTTCAGCGTTGAAGCCTTCAGCCTGGCGGCCTGAGGTGGCGATTGTCATTGATGAAGAGGGCTTTCTCGGGTGGGATGGTGGCGAACATCCGTTTCCTGCGCACACCTACAACATATC
>JAGBFY010000446.1 GCA_017936245.1 Kiritimatiellia bacterium | reverse complement strand
TGTCCTGCGCACAAAGATAGGACGCGTCCTGGTGATCCACCCCTCGGCAGACACGGAAGTCCCGGTCCCCGGAGAAAGCGTTGTCGTCGCTGGATTCCCCGAATACGCCCCTTACTGGCTTTGTCTGAACGAAGCGCTTGTGAAAAAGACCGGCAAAGCCTCCCGCCCAGTGGGCGATGGCGTAAAAACCACCATCAAAGATCTGTTCAACGATTCCGAGGGAATAGTCAAATCCAAAACACATGCCACCGGACATCGCCTCACGATACAAGGGAAAATCGTCGCGACATCAAACGATGAAATTGAAATATCAGACGGAGCAGACAGCATATTCGTCGAGGCAGGAATATTTCGCAAGACAAACTTCCTCCCTGAAGTCGGTTCCACAATCGAGGCCACAGGACTGTGCTGGACGGAATTTCATCAGACTGCAAGTCCCGATATGTTCCCTTCCTTCCTGAGATTCAAGCTCTATCCCTACAGTGCTGATGACATCCGCATACTCGAACTTCCCTCCTGGTGGACACCATTCAAGTTTGTGGTGTTGATCGGGATTCTGCTTGCGGTGCTTGTCGGGCTCGGAATCTGGAACTTCATGCTTAACAGAAAGGCAGAACGGCGGGGAAGAAAACTCTATGAGGAACGGATCGGGCATGCATTGGCGAAGCACAAGGTGGAAGAACGGACACACCTGGCCGTGGAACTGCACGATTCGATCTCGCAGACGCTTACTGGCGTGGCGCTGCATCTGGACGGCGGTGAAACGGAAACGGCGAAAACACTGCTCGCATCATGTCGCGAGGAGCTCCGGCACTGCATATGGGACCTGAGAAGCCGGACGTTCGAAGAACAAGACATGACGGAAGCCATAGAGCGCACGATTGCGCCTCACCTCGGAGGGGTCAAAGTCAACGTGCGGTTCAACGTTTCCAGAAGCAGGATATCGGAATCTGCCACACACGCCGTGTTGCGGATCATTCGCGAACTTGTCTCCAACGCAATCCGTCATGGCGGCGCAAAGAGGATATGGATCGCCGGAGAGTGCGACGAAGGAAGAATGTCCTTTTCGGTGAAGGATGACGGATGCGGCTTCAATCCCGACAGCGTCCCCGGACCGGAACAGGGGCACTTCGGACTGCTCGGCATCCGCGAACGAATCGAATACTTCAACGGCGAAATCGCGATCGAAAGCTCGCCGGGAGCCGGAACAAAAATCAAAGTGTCGCTCAATACGGAGGAGTACGAAAATGGGAACTAAGCTGAAAATAATCATCGCCGACGACCATCAGATTGTCCGGATGGGGCTCGCATCCATCTTCGGAAAGAAATCCGACATTTCCGTAATCGGAGAAGCCAGAAACGGGATAGAAGCGGTTAAACTGGCACGAGAGCTAAAGCCGGATGTCATTCTGATGGATCTGATGATGCCGAAAAAGAACGGAGTGCAGGCGACACTTGAAATTCTTGCGGAAAACCCTGACGCCAAAATACTGATTCTAACCACGTTCGGCACAGCCGATGAAGTGCGTCAGGCGCTCGATGCAGGAGCCGCAGGCGTAATCGTGAAGGATACGCTCCACGAACAGCTCATAGCGGCGGTAAGAAACGCCGCTGCCGGGAAACGCGTAGTCAGCAATGAAATCCAGAGCCATCTGGATGCCTATCCACCAAAACCGGTGCTATCCCCCAGACAGATTGAAGTGCTTGCGCATGCAGCCAAAGGCATGACCACCAAAGAGATATCCGACATCATGGGCATCGGCGCAGACGGCGTCAACGCCCATCTGCGGGTGATCTTCTCGCGCCTCGGTGCCGCCTCGCGAACCGAGGCCGTCTCAATCGCCCTCCAAAACCACTTGCTTAAGATTTAACGGATTCTTTACCAAATCAAGAATCAAACCGCCTTCCTGATGGATGGCGGTTTGATTCTATCCTGATTTTCAGTCAGTATCAGGCCTGTGCGTCAGCCTCTTCCATCGCTGCACGACGGCTGAGCTTGATGCGGCCGCGGTCATCGACTCCAAGGCACTTGACCTTCATCTTGTCGCCGACCTTGCATACATCCTCGACGGCGCGGACGCGCTTGTCGGAGAGCTCGGAGATATGGCAGAGACCATCCTTGCCGGGAAGGATCTCGACGAACGCGCCGAATTCCTTGATGCCGGTGACGGTACCCTCATATATCTTGCCGGGCTCGGCTTCCGCCGTGACGGCGTTCACCTCGGCCTTGGCCATTGCCATCATGTCGCCGGAGGTGGCGAAGATGGACACGACGCCAAAGTCGCCCTCTTCCTCGATGTCGATCTGGGCGCCGGTTTTCTCGCAGATGCCGCGAATCGTCTCGCCACCCTTGCCGATGAGCGCACCGATCTTGTCGGCGGGAATCTTGACCACTTCCATGCGCGGAGCATACTTGTTGAGCTCTGTGCGAGGAGCGGGAATCACGCTCTCCATGTAATCGATGATCTTCAGACGCGCATCGTGCGCGGCCTTGATTGCGTCCTCAACGAGATCCCACGTAAGACCGCGGAGCTTGAGGTCGACCTGGAAGCCGGTGATGCCCTTCTTCGTACCGCCAACCTTGAAGTCCATGTCGCCGCAGTGGTCTTCAGCACCGAGAATGTCGGTGACGAGAACCTTCTGGCTCTGGTCTGCGTTGGTGAAGAGACCGATCGAGATGCCTGCGACCGTGCGCTTGAGCGGAACGCCTGCGTCCATGAGGGCGAGGCAGCCGTTGCAGATCGAAGCCATCGACGAGGAGCCGTTCGAACCCATGATCTCGGAGACCACGCGGATGGAATAGGGGAACTCGTCCGGAAGGACCTCCGCGATGGAACGCTCTGCGAGCGCGCCATGACCGATCTCGCGACGGCCCGTGGAACCAACACGACCAACCTCTCCAGTGCAGTACGGAGGGAAGTTGTAATGGAGCATGAAGCGCTTGGAGAGCGGGCCACCCGTCGCGGAGTCAAGCTCCTGGGCATCCTTCTTCGTGCCGAGCGTGACGGTCGAGAACGACTGCGTTTCACCACGGGAGAACACCGCCGAACCGTGAACGCGCGGCAGAACGCCGACCTGCGCCGACAGCGGACGGATCTCGTGCTGTGCACGACCGTCGATGCGCTTGCCGTGCTGAAGCACGTTGTTGCGCACGGTCTCGATCTCGAGAGCATCGAAGAGATGCACAAAACCGACTGCGTCGATCTCAGGCCACTTCTCGGAAACCTTCTTGAGGAGGTCTTCCTTGATCGCGGAGACCTTGCCCTGACGCTCGAGCTTGCCCTTGATGAGAAGTGCAGCGGCGAGAGCCTCGCCTCCTTCGGCACGCATGAAGTCCATCTTGTCCTGCGGCTGCGGGACATCGACGATAACCTTGTCGGGCTTGCCGAGCGCACGGCGCATCTCAATCTGAAGGTCGATGATCTTCTCGACCTCTTCATGGGCGCGCTTGAGGGCTGCTACGAAATCCTCATCGGAAACCTCAGCGGCGGAACCCTCCATCATGAGGAACTTTCCGCGGACGCCTGCGTAGAGAAGATCGATGTCGCTCTTGGCCTTCTGGTCGTGCGTGGGGTTGTTAACCCACTCGCCATCGATGCGGCCGATGCGGACGCAGCCGATGGGACCCATGAACGGAATCTCGCTGATGTGAAGCGCTGCGGAAGCGGCATTTACTGCGAGGAAATCGGCCTCACGCGTACCGTCGGCCTGGATGAGCATGGAGTTGACCTGCACATCGTTGTAGTAGCCGTCGGGGAAGAGAGGACGAATCGGACGGTCGCACATGCGGGCCGTGAGGATCTCCTTGCTCGTCGGACGCGCTTCGCGCTTGAAGAACCCGCCGGGGAACTTGCCCGCCGCGTAGAACTTCTCGCGATACTCGCACTGCAGCGGGAAGAAGTCGATGCCTTCCCGGGGCGTGTCGGTATTCGTGACCGCCGTGAAGACGGTCGTGTCACC
>JAGBFY010000445.1 GCA_017936245.1 Kiritimatiellia bacterium | reverse complement strand
TCGCGGAGAGCGACCGAGAGGCAGCCCTTCTTCTGATAGACCTTTTCTGGCGCACGGAACCACAACATGTTCTCGCGCCTCATTGCAACCGTCTTGATGTTCATAAGCTGTTTGATTCCAACGTTTTCGCTGATCGAGTTTCCGCCCCAGCTGCCGCAGCCGAGCGTCAGCGACGGGGTGAGCATGAAGTTGTAGATGTCGCCGATACCTCCCTGCGAACTCGGAGTGTTCACGAGAATGCGGCAGGTCTTCATCCTTGCCTGGAACTCTGCGATGACCTCCTGGGCGAGAATCTCATCCGCATAGATGCTGCTGGTATGGCCGTAACCACCGTCTGCGACGAGACGCTCCGCCTTGGCGAACGCATCCTTGATGTCCTTGGCGCGGTACATGGCGAGAACGGGCGAAAGCTTCTCGTGGGCGAACTCTTCGTCCAGCTCCACGCTCTCAACCTCGCCGATGAGGATCTTCGTGTCGGCAGGAACCTCGAAACCTGCAAGCTTCGCAATCGTCTCAGGCTTCTGTCCGACGATCTTCGCATTCAGCGCACCGTTGATAAGGATCGTCTTGCGGGTCTTCTCAAGTTCCGCGTCGTTCAGGAGGTGGCATCCCATCCTGCGGAAGAGGGCGCGTACCTCATCGTACACGGAGTCGAGGATGATCACGCTCTGCTCGGAAGCGCAGATCATGCCGTTATCAAAGGTCTTGGAGTGGATGATCGAGCTGACCGCCATCGTGAGGTCGGCCGTCTCGTCGATGATTGCCGGCGTATTTCCTGCGCCTACGCCTATTGCAGGCTTGCCGGAGCTGTATGCCGCCTTGACCATGCCGGGACCGCCGGTCGCAAGAATGAGGTCAGCTTCCTTCATAATGAGATTGGTCTTGGGAAGGCTCGGCGCCTCGACCCATGCGATGATATCCTCGGGGGCGCCGGCTTTCACTGCCGCGTCAAGAACGATCTTCGCCGCAGCGATCGTGGCGTTCTTGGCTCTCGGATGGGGGCTGATGATGACGCCGTTGCGCGTCTTGAGCGATATGAGCGTTTTGAAGATTGCAGTGGATGTGGGGTTCGTGGTGGGAATCACCGCACCGATCACGCCAACCGGCTCCGCAATCCTGCGGATGCCCATTGCGGCGTTCTCCTCGATGACGCCGCATGTCTTCTCGTCGCGGTACGCATTGTAGATATACTCGGCGGCATAGTTGTTCTTGATAACCTTGTCCTCGGCGACACCCATGCCCGTCTCGGCGACCGCCATCTTGGCAAGCGGGATGCGCTGGGCGTTAGCGGCGAGTGCAGCGGCCTTGAAAATGGCGTCCACCTGTTCCTGAGAGTAGGAGGCAAACTTGCGCTGGGCGGAGCGCACCCGCGCGATGAGTGCTTCGAGTTCCTTGATTCCGTCATCCGGTGTTGCGGCCGGTACCGCTTCGTTTGCGTTCATTTCTCTTTCCTTGTTCTTCATCTTTTCCGGAGAGCCTTTTCTCACCTCAAAAAAGAATTGGCGCACATTATAGATTAATTCATATCGATTGTCAAGTATCGATTTGAATAAATCGTATTCCGCCGCCCTCCTGCTGAGAATTCGGTTCGGAATATTCTCATCCTGCCACGAGATTACTGTTCGGACGAAATCTCAACCCGTTTACATCCTACGACTGGATTAACAGGATTTACAAGAATTTACAAGATTTAGGTGCGGACGAAATCTTGTCCTTAATCTGACTGATTCTACTGAAAATAGAGACAACCCTAAAATCGACAAAAATTAGCCGTTGTCAAAGCTCATTTGAAGGGTCTGTCCCCACGAAAACGCCCACGAAAACGCAAGAAAGCGTTTGATTAACCGAATATTTACCACAAAATGCCGCATGAAGAAATTAATCAAGTGGGGAGAGGATTCTCCCCACAAAATTTCTCCCCACTAAATTTCAATCGGCTTACAGCCGCATTATCTCGGATTTGTGGGATTGAGAACACCTGGCATCACCGGTGCACCGGGGATGAAGATAAATAGCTTCGCACGGCGGTCGGATTCGCCGATGAAGATCGAACCGTCCGCAGCCGTCGCCATAGCATCGAACTGGTAGGCGATCTTCGCATAGTATGGGCTTCGGTCAACGCCAAGCACACCGTAGTCGATGTGGCCTTCATCGTCGCGGAAGGAGAAGAGACGGCATACGTTGTCCTTCTCGCCGCAGATCGTATAGAGGCGTCCGTCCTTGCCCATCGTGGCGGCACGGACGCGGCGCTCGACGCGCGGCTTGCCCCAGTTTATGAGCCTGTCCATGTTCGGATACGCGGCGAAAATGAAACCGTCAGAAGTTGCTCAGATAAGCGAACCGTCCTCCCTCGCAAAAAGCTGCTCGACCACCGGGAATGCATTGCACGCCTGGGTCTCCCAGTATTCCCCGGGGATGCGCATCGTGGATGTGCCGAACTTCCCGGTCTTCGGATCGAAGCAGCGCATGAGCCCGTCATCCCCTGAAGTCCACACTCTGCCGTCGGACGCGACCGCAAGCGCGCGCGGAACTCCACGCCAGCTGCGCTCGGGTCC
The DNA here is from genome assembly GCA_017936245.1 of Kiritimatiellia bacterium. Lineage (GTDB taxonomy): Bacteria > Verrucomicrobiota > Kiritimatiellia > RFP12 > UBA1067 > UBA1731. The sequence continues at coordinate 442 of JAGBFY010000445.1, read as the reverse complement.
TGGATACGAAAGCTTTTCCATCCACTTGCCATGCCGGACAATTTTTCCAGACACGACATTGCAGGAGAAGAGTTCCGCATCAGGATAGGATATGCCGTAGATGACCGCGCCTGTATTGTCCATCACCATGGAATAGATGGAGTTGTTCGGCACTGGAATTCCGAGATCCACGAGTTCGGCGGGCGCACCCGGAAGATACACTGCGGCATCGCTCTTGGCGGGATTGTATGCGTAGATGTGGCCGCCGGCATAGTCCTTGTATTTGGACTTAATGTCTCTCCAAAGCTGGTTTTCGATGGCACGGCGGCCTTCCGGCATTTCACGCGAGAGACGGAGAAGCTCAATCTCGCTCAGTCCCGAACCGATGAAGATGCGTCCATCCTCACCCTGCACCATGCAGTTGCGAACACCCTTCTCGCCCTTCGGAAGCTGACCGAGAGGG
>JAGBFY010000444.1 GCA_017936245.1 Kiritimatiellia bacterium | reverse complement strand
GCGGCTCCTTGAACATCAGTTGCGTTATCCTTCGCCTTACCAGTTTTACCAATCATCGCCATCATAGCCGTGTACCACTGAGCACGCATATTGCGCCCAAAAACAACAACGATACCAACGGTCGCTGCCACCAACAGAACCGCAAGAACGATATATTCCATCATCACGGCACCCGTCTGATCGCCGAGAAGGCGGCAGAACATCCGTCCGAGCGCAGAATTTTTAGCACGCTTGACGCGCAATCTTTTTTTTGTCGCTTTATCCATTTTTATTCTCCTTTGTGTTTTTATGGAATCGGGAGTGCAACATATCCCAACACCCGCTGGAACATTGCTTTCAGCCCTAAACCAAATTGTCCAACATATTCTCCTTTTGCGCTGTCATATATCTGCGTATGCCACACAACGACCATAACCACGCCGATTGCCATCGTGACGACAAGATATTCCATCAGCACCGAACCAGAATCGCAGCCTCTCACCGCCCGCCTCCTTTCCTGCGCATCACCTGATCCCAGTATGCATTGAAACCATTCAATCCAGGAATGCCGACTGCGAGGATACGCCTGCGATATTCATCAACATTGTCTGGATCGGAGTCAATCTTACTTTTGAGACGTTTGATTTCATCAGAAAGTTTGCGCATATCGGCACGGATTTCCAGAGCCGCATCCTCGCCAAGCGTGCGTCCGGCATCAAGGGCAAGCGCAATGCCTCTGGAAATTATCCGGCGACGAAGATCCGAAGCCTCTGAATTCCAGTACGCATCAAATAGAAGCTGGCGCTTGGAGTCTATCGCCATGACCAGCCGTCCAGTCTCCGCTATCCGGTTGTCGGCAACATCAAGCGATTGAAGAAATTGTATATCCTCACGCTGTAAAAACGCCTTGAACCGATCAATTTGAGCAAACAGACGACAGACGCTCTCCATCAACGATTCTGACACGCCTAAATCCCGTGAAGCCGGATATCTGCGCTCAACATCGACATTCCGAAGAAACTCAGCGAACAGTTCAAAACCAAGCAACCTATCATATTCATCGGCAGGATCCGACCTCGAGCCAGATGGTCGCGCCCCAGAAAGAGCTCTAATTGCAAAAACCTCATTCATTCTACCTTCATCTGTCAATATCTGCAATGCCTCGTGAGAAAAACCATCTGTAAGTTTCCAGTTGCCAAACCTTCCAAGCTGGTCCTGCACATTGGGCGCAACTTCTGACGACAGCATTTCCAACATTCTCATCACTGAATATTTAAGCGCAGCAAATAATGGATGCACGGCGCACTGTCCTTCTGTCGGCAACGAAGGGACACCCGAAGCCGGATTTTCGCCTCTCACAACCGCGGTCAATTGACCAAGCAGATACTCACGCGTCTCAAGAAATTTCTCAAGAATCGGAAGATATCTCTGCGCATGCTGTTCCACGAGCGGAGAAGCCACAAATTTACGACCTTCCTTTTGAGCAAGAATTTGAGCGCCTTTGACCGCATCGGTCTGTTCTTGACAGATTTTCTGCATTTTAGCGATTGCAGGACGAATAGCATCAAAAGTTTTCATCACCATCGGAATCGTCACACGATTACGATCGGGAATCGAAAACGATGTCATCACGGCATCTATCTCTTCAAACCAGCCTACCAACAGTCGCATACGGCGGCATTGATCATCCATATCCAACCTGAGCTTCCCAGTAGGCACATCTTCAGTCCAAAGTGAGTTTTTCAACATTCTTTCCATATTGGCGATATGGAATACAAGAGCCTTTTTGATGTCGCCAGCCTCACTATCGTTGAATGATCCGGAAAAAGCCGTCCGAGCATGCAAAAAAACATCCATTGCTTCTTTTGCTGTCCGGGCTCGCAGTTTCTCTTTTGGCGCGTCTGTGGAATTCCAGCCCCAATATTCCACCGCACTATTGAGAACAGGCCCCAATTGTTTACTTGCTGTAATCCACGAGCGCGTATTCATGGCCTCTTGCGCCTCTTTCCATATCGACAATGCCACCTGCCACCGGGAAAGATCCTTTTTCTTACGCGCGATTTCAGAAGCATAATGCTCTGCTCCACGGGCGCGAAGAGCTTCCTCCAACGCGACTTCAGCACCTTTGAAATCACCGGCTATCTCACATGCCTGCACACGTCTGAGAATTGATTTCGCTGACGGCAAAAACGTCTGATAGGCAAGATACAAACTGCCGCACACCGCCGCCGTCACAAGCGCTATGCATATCTTAACCAAAAAACGTCCGTGTACATGCTCGACTGTGCGATCCCAAAAACGGAACTCGATATCCGCAATTGTAACAAGATCGCCATCTCGAAGCATCCGTTCCGAGTCCTTAAGCGGCGTTCCATTGACCAAAGTGCCGTTTCGGCTGCCAAGATCCTTTATCCAGCAGGTATCATCACCTTTTCGGATAATCTCTGCATGACGCCGCGAAACAAGGATGTCCGCGCACGGTATCCCTTCCACCACCCCAGAACCGATAACAGTAGATTCTTCACGCAATTCATAAAAAGCGCCTCCTGTACCGCCGTTTAAACGTTCAAGCCGGTGAAAAGGGCGAATCCTCGCGACCCGTGCATTCTGATTTCGCTCAACAATGAGACGACATCCTCCGATCCCCACCTGAACACCGGGAGCGAGTCGCTGCTCTGCAACCCGCTTTCCCATGACATACAGACCGTTTCTGCTCCCGAGATCACGAATGACCAGCATTTTTTTACGGATGCAGATCTCGGCATGAAGAACGCTTACCGATCGTTCTTCCGCAGGCACTTTCCAGAAACATTCATCACTACGCCCTATCTGCAGAGGAAACGGAAGTTCAGATGAAATACCCTCATAGAGGATCTCGCCGTTAAGTTCCAGTCTGACCGAAAACGATTCAATATGATTTTTGAAAAGCGCCATTATTTCCACCGCCCTTTCTCAAGAAGCGCATTCCGGCGATCATCAGGAGATGAAAACACTTTAAGGGCATCAGCAATGAGTTCCTCTCCGGCTTTCTTATCACGCAAGACATACGTCTTCATAAACTGCGAATGCATACGAGAAAACTCACGTTCCTGAAGATCGCGGAGATTCGCCCAGCGCGCATGTATTTTACCGTACGCGTCAGTATCTCTATTATAGCTCTGGATAAGCGCACTCCTAAGCAGAAACTCAACTTCCCCCCAGCGTTGCGTAGATTTGGACGCAAGCACTCCTTCTGCCTCGACCAGGAGCTGATCAGGGTCGGCACGACGGACAAACGATGTTCCTTCCCATTGGGTTCTCCACAATTTACTGGATGTCAACAATCCTACATTGGCCGACAGAACGCTTGCACCGCGCCACCGTTCCTCTGCCGGTATCTCCCGCGATACGGTGACGATGAAGTCTAAAAATCTGGCGAAGAGCAGATAGCCAAAATACTGCATCGACTCTTCCTTTGTTTTAACAGTTCTCAAATATTGCGCATTGATATAGGCGATTCCATGTTCAAATCCGATGAACTCTCGTGGCGACAGAGACTGGAAATTCCAACCGTCCTTTTCTTCTCGCTCGGTTCTCCATCGCGAGAACGTCACATCTCGATCCTGCCATAATGACCGTGGATCGCGCACAATTGTCAGTATGGTGGTGAACGGGACATCATGATTCTTTCCCAGACGCGAAACGGCTGTAACGCAAAAGACACCGCTTGTTTCAATTGTAACCCGAGCTGCCGGGTCATTGGGATACTCCAATCCGATCATTTGCGGTCCTAACGGAGAATCAAGGACAATCCGCTTTGAGTCCGGCCTTCCTTTTTCATCGCGAGGCCATGTCAACACCTTTTCCGGCGATGTTTTTACGAAGAAGACGTAAATAATTGAGAACACAACAAACACTAATGCAGCCCCGGTCATTTTCAGAATAAGCCGCTGACGCCTTTCTGCGGCCTTTTTTCTGATAAGCTCGACCATCTCTTCCGCACTGGCAAGCAATGTCTGTATAATCTGCGTCTGCGCCAAAACATTTTTCTTTGATTCCTTAAGTGGCGAGACATCCTGAACTGATGGCTGTTCAATCTGAGAAGACGGGTTCACCGGGGAGGAAACATTACAAGATTCCCGTGCAATCAATGTCGGCACATCCGAAGTCGAAGAATCTGAAACAACAGTCGGCGTATCAACGACCGCCAAAGGAATTTGGGTCTTATCCTGATTGACAAGCCCCGCTTCACACGGAACCGAAGAATGCAATCTGAATACATTCACAGCACCAAGCTGCACCGTGTCTCCATTCTTAAGGACTTTCACTTCATTAGGTTCAATCGCCCGTCCAGAACAGAAAGTTGTCTGTTGCCGTGAACTTAAGTTTATAAGACGAACCCCCTGTCCAGACATTTCCAATGAAACATGTTTACCTGAAACATCTTCCGAATTGTTCAGACAGATATCACATCTACGACTCCGACCAATTATATACGAGATATCCGTAAGCGCGATGCTTTCACCAACACGCTCACCCTTCAGCCATTCTATTGAATGCACAGTTTTCATGCACCACCCTTTGCTGAAATATATCTTAAAACAACCGGCGTGATGACAATAATGAATACCGCCGGCAGGATAAACAACGCAATCGGGAAAATCATTATCGAAGGCGCTCGCGCCGCTTGCTGTTCCGCCATATTGAAACGGGCACGGCGCATATCCTCACCTTGAACCTGCAGGGTATCTATTATCGAAGCTCCGATTTCAGTGCCGTGTGCCACTGCTCCGACAAATGCCGTGAACTCGTCCGTCTGCACATGAGTGGCCATTTCATTCAATGCTTCAACACGACTTTTGCCGAGCTCCATCTGGCGCAAAAGGATGCCGAACTCAACCGCAAGTGCACCACCGCCTCCCATTCCCACATAATATCTGACAGCAGCAATGAAATCCAGACCGGCCCGCATCGCAGATGTGAGCAGATCGATTGCAAACGGCAAGGACTTGATGATTTCCTTCTGACGCGTCTGTGCCGCTTTCTGCACAATCATCGACGGATACACCCAGCCGAGAAACGCAGCGACAAGCCCAGATACGACCGCTGTCGATACATCTGCCGTCATCATAAAAGCTCCTGTACAGAATATGAATCCAGAGCCTGCTGAGTAAAACACCTGTGCCCCGAAAATAATTTCTGGAGTTAGATTAAATCCGGCCATTAATATCCAGTTCTGATATTGTCTTGCTGCACTTGAAAAACTTGTCGCAAGCACCGTGCCTGATGTTTGCGCCACCGTATTTATAAACCGATAAAAAACGCGAAAGATACCCGGCAGATTCTTAAAGGACGCGTCTTTACGCACAAAAGGGGCTTCGGCAATCGAGGATACTGCGACATACCCGCCGAACACAATCATGAAAACCATCAAATATATCGGAAACATCGTCATAATCTCACCCCTGTCAGACATCAATAGTAACGATTTTCCTGATAATGACAAAACCGATTGTCAAAAGAAAAGCAACTGTTCCGATCGCACACCAACCTACAACAGTAGACGTCAAAGGTTTCATCAATTCAGGATCAATCACTTTTAGAAGTATGTAGACAACCAGCGGAGCAAGCGACATCGCACTCGCCTCGAATCTACCCTGAGCGGTCATGGTTTTCACCTTCTCTTGAAATTCAGTGCGCGCTCGAATCGTCTCAACCATTCGCGAAAGAATCTCCGCCAGACTGCCGCCGGTCTGAAGGGACAATCGTATTGAAGTCAACAACAACCGCAAATCCTCTCCCGGCATCCGGCGGTAGAGACGTTCGAATGCTTCAGGCAAATCCAACCCTAGACGAGTTTCCCTCAAAACGACCAGTAACTCCTCCTTCATCGGATCCGGCATTCGTGACGAGGCGCCCTCCAAAGCTTGAGGCAAAGCCATTCCTGAGCGTAAGCCATTTGACAGATTCATTGCCAAATGCAGAATCTGCCCGTCAAAACGCGACTTCCGGTCTTGCACTTTTTTATTGTAATAAAAAATCGGTAGTCGCCATCCAATTACCGCAGCTATAATTCCTACAAATATCAAGAGCAGCGCCGCCGACACCCCTTTGCACCATAATAAAAACGGAAAAACAAGAGCACATGCAAAAGCTGATATAAATTGGCGTGACAACAGTTCCACCGGAGAAACAAATCTGCGCAAGGGCGCAATTCCGACCCCTTCCCCATCTTGCTTTTTAGCATTCTCCTGAAGCGTATTCCAAACTGAAATCAGCACAAAGCCACCCCCGAAAGATGCAGCAAGAAAAACCAAAACCGCTAATGACACATCCATTTTCACCCTCCCCTCTATGAACGTGGCACAAAGACCGACATATCAATGTTCAAGTTGCCACTCTTGCGCAACGAATCTATAAAGTACGGAATGTTTCCAGTTGCCGTATGTTTTCCGGTTACACGCCCTTCTGAGTCGAAACCTGTCTGCTCAAATGTAAATATATCCTGCAACAAAATGACATTGGACTCGCGACCGGTAACTTCGGAAATCTGTATTACTTTTCTCGATCCGTCAGGAAGTCGGGTCTGCTGAACGACCAAATCGATGGCGGATGCTATCTGCTCACGTATCGCCGAGGACGGCAATTCAAATCCTGCCATCATCACCATATTTTCCAGGCGTGAGAGCGCGTCTCGAGGATTGTTCGCATGCGCAGTCGTCAACGAACCGTCGTGTCCCGTATTCATCGCCTGGAGCATATCAAGAGCTTCTGGACCGCGGCATTCTCCGACGATAATTCTGTCGGGGCGCATACGCAGGCAATTGATAACCAAATCGCGAATTGCAATACGACCTTTCCCTTCAATGTTGGCAGGTCTTGCCTCCAATCGAACGATATTGCGATGAGATAGCTTCAATTCGGCGGAATCCTCAACTGTCACTACACGTTCACCGGACGGAATGAACTGCGAGAGCACATTAAGCAGCGTCGTCTTTCCCGATCCGGTACCTCCGGAGACAAGAATATTCTGTCGCGACCGAACAGCCTCCTCAAGGAACAAAGCCATCTCCTTGGTCATCGAACCAAACCCGATCAAATCGTCCGTCGTCAATTTCTTCTCAGAAAACTTTCGAATTGTAAGTGACGCACCATCTAACGCCAACGGAGGAATTACCGCATTCACACGACTGCCATCGGGCAAGCGGGCGTCAACCATCGGCGAAGCGTCATCGACATGCCGCCCTAACGGTTCTACAATCCTCTGAATAATCTGGATTAAATGCCTTTCATTGAAGAACCTTACACCGCTCTCTGCGATTTTTCCTTTACATTCAACGAATATCCTATCTGGTCCATTCACCATTATTTCAGAGATTTGCGGAGCCCGCAAAATTGGCGAGAGAGGACCATACCCGACCTGTTCATCCATCAACGCGCGTTTAAAAACCGGTAGCGGCACACGCGGAGGCAACTCGTGACGAAACTGCCTCAAAGTGTCATCTACACACTTTTCTAGTTTTGCCCTGGTCGCCTCGTCGGCGACATCATTCAACGCATCTTCCGAAAGATTCATTTCCGAAAGAATATGCTCATGCAAGCGGCGCGTCAATGCCATGCTTTCGGCGGTGTAAAGCAACCCGGCATCCTTAAACACGTCGGCGATTTCCGCCGGCAGGGAAAATACATTCTCAACCCGTGGGATTGATTGTTCGACAGCCGAAGGCGGTGTGGCAGGAACCGGAGCCAGGTCCGCAGAAACCGATCCTTCCTGTATCTGCAAAAGAAAAGGACCTATTTTAAAACTGTCACCGACCGCCAATACAACTGGACCGGAAAGACGGTCCGCTCCCTGCCAGATTCCGCCGCTCGAACCTAAATCATCAAGAATCAGCGCCCCGCCCATTCTCATGAGCTTGGCGTGGCGACGCGATACATCTCCAGCGTTTAAAACAAAATCCGTATCGGCCTGACGTCCAAGCACCCACTCGAAATCGGCATCTGGCAATTCCTTTTCGGAACACTTCACATTATTTCGGGTTACAAGAAGTTGCATATCAGCCCTTGAAGAGATTTATATTACGGGCAGAACCAATTAAGAAAATAGAGCGCTCCGCTCCATTTTTTACGGGATTGGATGCGATCTTTGTTTGAAATTTCAACCTCGGTTGGAAGATCTTTAGTGTCGTCATATGACAACCGCACATTCTGCGCCTCATCCTCATCACCTTTAGCTATCTTCACGCCAACCAGCATCATCAATTTGACATTCTCTATTGAATCGCCTTCCTTTGAAACAAACCAGTTCATAATTGGAATATGACGGAGTACGGGGAACCCAGCCGGAGGCATTGTGGACTCCACCATATTCTTGTAACCAGCAAGCACCACCGTCTTCCCGAGCGGACAGACAACCGAAGGATTATACTCGTTTTCTTCAATATTATACCCCTCTTCATATCCACCATCCATCGGTATCGGCTTCTTCTGGGTAATCTGCAAATCAACATCGACATGGGTCTCATCAACCAAAGAAGCTCGCTTCTTATCTATGAAAAAGCCGTACTGGATATCCTCAAAGTCCTGCGTAGGAGCACCTTCAGCGGTAGCGGATT
>JAGBFY010000443.1 GCA_017936245.1 Kiritimatiellia bacterium | reverse complement strand
TCAAAAAAAATTTCATTTCATCAAAATTTCATTGTAAAACAACAATAACAAAAATGCAGTAATAAATATGTCAATAAAAATTTTAATAAATAACAATAAATAAAATGTATAAATATAAAAAAAATAAATAAATTTTATTGTTCATTCAAATCAGTTGTATGTTCTTCATTTGGAATATCTTGTTCTGGTAACATATCATCTTCATCATCAATAGCTGAAACTTGTTTTGCTAATAATTGTGCAAATTCAAAAACATCTCCTTCTGCTTCTTTCATTGCTTCTTCAATTTGTTGATCATTCAATCCAAGTGATGGAATAATTTCTGATTTTTGACTCATTTCTTTCTTTTCTTTTTATTGTTTATCAATTCAATTCTTCTTTTTCTTTCTTTTTTGAAGATAAAAAATTTGTTTTTGAAATAACATTTTTTGATATAAATATTGTTTTATATAACAATTAAACAATTTGAATTGTTTCCCATCTTTTTACAAAATATCTTCCCTATTATAACACTAATTTCCCTATTCAAATAAAAACTATACTTTTCTCAATAAAAAATTATAAATAAAACTATACGAAATTCTAATGTAGAATATTCTTTTTATTTAAAGGGTTTTTAATTCACAAAACCCTACTTTTATTTAAGAAGATAAAAATAGAAACAATAAAGATCTTTATATTCTTCTTTCGAATCGTTTAGAAGTGTTTAGAATAATTTAGAACTCTTTCGAATTATTTCATTATAGAGTTTAGAATTTTCTTAAGTTTCTCTACTTCGAAATAGAATCTTTTAGAATAATTTAGAATAAAATAGAATGTAATAGAATAAAATCGAATATTTTCGAATAATAAAGAAGAAAACGAAGATTCATTTTTGTGTTATTCTTTTCAACAAAACAAAAACCCTTCTTCTTTTTCATTCAAATTTTTTCTTTAGTTTTTTTTCTTCAAAAATTTTTCAAAAAAAAATTAAAAATTCTTCAAGAATGAATATGGCACTTTTAACTTTTTAGTAATTTTTTTGTTGTTTCTTTTGTTTATTTCTTTAGAAAAGAAAAAATATGGTATAGCCGCATCGACGGCAACGTCGAGGCGTGGGTCTCTACTCTACAAAAACAGATCCATGATGTTGCCGTTGCTGGCGGGATTTTTCGTGATGGGATTCGGAGACATCATCGGTACGGTGATGAACCAGGTAAAGGCGGAGTGTGCGGCAGACGCTACGCGCATCTCCTACCTGATGCCGATTTTCGCATACGTATGGTTTCTGCTCATATCGATTCCGACGGGAGTGCTTTCCGGACGCATCGGAAGAAAGAATGCTGTCCTTGTTTCGCTTGCTGTCACTGTTCTCGCTATGACCGTACCTCTTTTTGCCAATGCTGAAAGATGGTATCTGTATGTTGCCGCATTTGCCCTCATCGGAATCGGCAACACCATAATCCAGGCTGCACTTCCCGCTTTGATGTCTAACATAGTGGAACCATCTCAGCTCGCGAGCCGCATCTCGCTCGGTCAGTTTGTGAAAGCCGTGTGTGCGGCGCTCACTCCTGTGTTTGTATACCTTACCGCGACTGCGCTCGGCAACTGGAAGCTCCTTTTCCCCCTCTATGGAGTTCTAACCGTTGGAGCTGCCATCTGGCTTTGGATCACAAAGATTCCTGATGAAAGAAATTCTCCCAGCGAGGGCAGTTCTTCAAAAGGTACTTCCACTACCTTCGGTGGATGCTTTGCGATGCTGAAAGAGCCGTACGTGGCCGCGATGACGGTGGGTATCCTGTTTTCAGTTGGAGCGGATGTCGGTTTTTCGGTGGCGATACCGGAATACCTTAAAAACGTGTTCAAGGTCAATGTCGATCTCGCCGGAATGGGACCGACTGTGTATTTTGTCGCAAAGACGGTTGCTGCATTTGCGGGCGCGATCGTGTTCGCCCGCATCTCGGCGGCGAAGTGCTTTCCGTGGTGCATGGGACTTGGACTTGCTGCGACGGCGGCGATTCCTTTCGTCTCAACTCCTTTCGCCTTTCTTTCGGTGGTCGCTTTCGTTGCGCTACTCACGGCCAACAGTTTTGGGATGTGCATGGCTCTTGCTATAGGACGTTTCCCGAACAAGGCAAATGAGATTTCGTCTTTGATGGTTATGGCGATAGTGGGTGGCGGACTGGTATCGGCGGTTCTTGGATTTGCTCAGGCATCGTTCGGACCTGTAGGGATCGTTGCGACGCTTGGAGGATGCCTCGCATATCTTTTCGCTCTTGGGCTTTTCGCGTCCGGTCGCCGCGATCGGGCAAAGTAACTGAAGGGAAATAGAAATGTCGAGAAAAGTGATACTGATCCTGGGATTGATTTCAGCAGCAATGTTGAAGGTGGTTGCGGCTGACACGAACCTGTCGGCTTGCAAACTACCATGTGTATCGGGAGTGTATCCGCATCTGGCGATGTTCAACGGAGAAGGTGAATGCGGCACAGGCGCGGTGGTGCCATGGGCGGGAGACCTCTGGGTTGTGACCTACGGTCCGCACTGTCCTGTAGGCTCGACGGATAAACTCTACCGCATCCGACCTGATCTTACGCAGGAGATCTTTCCAGGTTCCGTCGGCGGAACTCCTGCGAACCGTCTTATACATCGCGAATCAAACCAGCTGCTGATAGGCCCTTATGTCATTGATGGATGCGGCAACGTGCGAGTTGTATCTCCGAACAGGATGCCGGGACGTCTCACCGGTGCGGCACGTCATCTTATTGATCCATCGAACAAAGTATATGTTGCAACGATGGAGACCGGCCTTTACGAACTTGATATGCGCACGCTTGAAGTCGACACTCTTATCCGTGAGAACGGAAAGAATGATTGGGAGATAAATGCGATGTTCAAGAGATTGGGAATGCAATGGCCGACTGGTTGGAATTCCGCGCCTGTTACACGTGTTCCCGGCTACCATGCCAAAGGTCTTGCAAGCGGATTCGGACGAGTGTTCATCTCAAACAATGGCGAGGATAGCGCAGCTGCCCGGAAAAATCCATTTGTTCCATCAGGTGTGTTGGCATGGTGGAACAAGAAAGGGAGCGACTGGAATACGATACGCCGTTGTCAGTTTACTGAGGTGACGACGCCTGATGGAATATATGGTAACGAACATCCTGAAAAGAATCCCATCTGGGCGATGGGTTGGGATGCGAAGAGTGTAATTTTCGGTGTTACCACTAACGGTGCCGAGTGGACATACTACAGACTTCCCAAGGCATCCCACTGCTACGATGGCGCACATGGCTGGAACACGGAATGGCCACGCATCAGAGATGTCGGTTTCGGTGACGGAACTCTGCTTGCGACGATGCATGGAACTTTCTGGCGGTTCCCGAAAAGTTTCTCGCCTGCAAATCCGAACGGAATACGCCCGATTTCGACGTACCTGAAGGTTATCGGGGACTTCTGCCGCTGGGGCGACCGGATCGTATTCGGATGCGATGACCAAACAAAAGACGAGTTCCTCGGCAAGCGTGGGCTCAAGAAGAATGCGCCGCGATGCAAGCGTTCTCAGTCCAATCTCTGGTTTGTTAATCCGGAAGATCTTAAATCATTCGGGCCGCCTTCCGGTGAAGGATATGTGTGGCTTAATGAAGACGTGAAGGCCGGCGACCTTTCCGATCCTTATCTTCACGCGGGATATGAGACAATGGAGTTTTCCTTCACGCGCAAGGACGGTACCCCTGTCAGGCATGAGCTTATCGAGGATGGCGACTGGATTCGTGTGAAATGTCTTGAAGACGTGGAGGGAGCCGTTGCCCGGTTCGATTATGGTCCGGCCCGATGCGAAATTCCGCAGCTCGATGTTGTATGTCCTTATGTGGAGGTTGTGGATGACAACGGTAAAAAGTGGAAGTTCCCCAACGTGAACGGCGACACAGGCGTAATGTGCCGTGAGATTGCGACCGAGCGCGACCTTCTCTATGTGGGTGGCGTATGGTACGAGGTTCCGGCGGATAATGCGGGTGGATTTGCCGCCCTGCGTCCGATCGCTTTAGCAGATGAGCCGGCGAAGTCTCTACACGGCGAACGCGGTCTGATGTACCTCAACGGCAAGGCGATGGTGATAGATGATCTTTGGAAGAACGGCACTGCCCCGGCGGCATATTGGCTGTGGAGGCAGGTCAAGACTGTGTCGGGAAAAGAAATAAACCGGTAGATTCGTAAAATGCATTTGCGCTGATAGGTATTGGATTTCCTGATGAACGCGGGATAAAATTTCGCAAATGTCTTTAGGTGAAATATTTTTGACAGGGAGTGAATAAAAAATGAAACAGATGATGTTGATTGCTTGCTTATGGATGTGCATTCCTGTGTTTGCGCTGGAGATACACTTCCTGCGGCATGGTGAGACTACATGGAACCGGTCGAAGGTTCTGCAGGGTTCGATAGGCTACACCGATCTGACGATGCGCGGCGTGCGGATGGCGGAGGCGACGGCCAGAGGCATGGCGGCGGCGGGTGTCCGCTACGACAGGATATACGCAAGCGATCTTCTGCGCGCATACCGAACTGCCGACATCATCGCAGAGGCGCAGGGAAAGAAGACCATCATCGATCCTCGAATCCGTGAAATGGGTATGAGTAAGTATGAGGGGATGCGGTATGTCAAAGGCGAATATCCCGATGAGAACCTCAAGAACTTTTTTGAGGGGACAGGCCCTTACGTCCCGACCGGAAAGGGAGCTGAGACGTTCGAAGATGTAGCGGTCCGTCTCAGGGCGTTTCTCGACGAGGTAATCCGACCTCTCGAAGGCAAGGTGGATAAGGTTCTTTGCGTCGCCCATTCGTTCGTGCTGAAAACGCTTGTGAAGGAGTATGCAGGTGACAGCGCATCCGATGCCGCAAAGAAGCCGCTTCAGAGAAACTGCTGCGTGCATGTGCTGGAATGCAAGAATGGCAAGATCACTCTGAAGGAAACCGGCAGACTATATTACAATGTCGCCGACTTCGATATGATGCCAGAACCGATTATGGTGGCGCATCGTGGAGCGGGAGACAGGACGAGCAAGCGTCCAGAGTCGTCCGCAATTTCATATTCAAATGCAGTGGAGACCGCCTGCGATGTCGTGAAGCTCGACCTTCAGTTCACAAAGGATAAGGTTGTCATAATGCACCATTGTCCCAACCTAAAGCGTGTGATGGGCTGGGATGCGGACATCAAGGATTATACATACGCTGAAATATACGAAAAAGCTCGCTATCTTGGGGCGAAGCAAGTTCCATCTGAACACAGGATTGTAAGACTCGATGAGGCGTTGGAGATAACCCGCGCCGTGCCGCAGTTCTGGATCGACTTCAAATTCTTCTCGCCTGAGTTTGCGGAAAAGGTTCTCCAGACATTCCGCGATGCGAAGATAGATTTCAGTCGTATTATGGTTGCTACATTTAATTATGAAGCCCTTCAGTACATGCAGAAGAACCATCCTGAGATTCGCCGCATCAGCCATGTGAGCTGGAGGTATCGTCCAGAGCTAAAGTGTTTTACCGGAAGTATGAGAATGGGATTGATGAAGTCGCGTGAAAAGGTGATGGAGCATATTGCGAACGGAATCAAGGAACTTGGTCTTTACGGAATAAACTTCCCGTTCGCCAAGGCGACTAAGGAGGATGTGAAGTTTCTTCATGATCACGGAGCAAAGTGGGTGTCACTGTATTTTGTGCAGGATACGGAGCAGGCCGAAAAAGTTCGTTCATGGGGAATGGACGCTTTTGTAACAGACTATGTGACAAAGGTACGAAAAGCCTACGCCGTACAGTTTAAGGATACTGGTACGGTAGGAACGTCTCGTGAGACCGTGATAAAATGAGAAGGCGAAACATGATGAGATTGTTGAATATGATGGGGATTGTATGCGCATGCGGAATTTGCTTTGCGCAGAGTGTAGTTGCACCGATCAACTGGGATTCGCCGGTTGGACCGGTGAAGCCTGTCAACGGAGTCGGTCAGCCTCCGATGCTTGGTCTGCCGAGGAAGGCGTACATGATGCACTATCTCAAGGAGGCGGGTATTCCGTATTCCCGTCTCCATGATGTAGGCGGAGCGTATGGGCGTATGGTGTATGTCGATGTACCTAACATCTTCCGCAACTTCGATGCGGATGAGAAAGATCCTGCAAATTATGACTTCGCGTTCACCGACAGGTTGATGGATGCGCTTGCGGAAAATGGAGTGGAGCCGTTCTACCGTCTGGGCGTGACGATAGAGAACTATCCGGAGGTGGCCCGCTACAATATCCTGCCTCCGAAGGACTATGCGAAGTGGGCCCGCATCGCAGAGCACATCATACTGCATTACACTGAAGGCTGGGCGAACGGCCGCAGGATGAAGATCACGTACTGGGAAATATGGAACGAACCGGAGAACTATGCCGAGGTCGAGAAGAACTGCATGTGGTACGGAGACTGGAACAGCTTCCTTGATTTCTATGGTGTCGTGGCTCCATACCTCAAGGGGAGATTTCCCCATCTGAAGATAGGAGGCTACGCAAGCTGCGGGTTCTATGCGGCTGTTGGCGCCAATGCCGTAAAGGCGGCGAACTCATCCACCCGTACCGGACACTTCGTCAAGTGCGCCAAGGATTTTCTCGCCCGTGCGAAGAAAGAGAACTGGCCGCTGGACTTCTTTTCCTTCCATTCATATTCCGCGCCGAAGGGTGCACTTGAGCAGGTTGCCTATGCACGGAAACTGCTTGATGAGTATGGTTTCACGAAAACGGAGATGAGCTTCAACGAATGGCTGCCCTCGCCGTCAAAGCAGAACAGAGGCACGGCAAAGCAGGCCTCAATGATCGCCGCTGAACTGATAGGACTGCAGAACGGTCCGTGCGACACTGCGATGATATATGATGCCCGTTGCGGAACGGGAAACTATTCTCCGCTTTTCAATCCGCTCACGGAAGAGCCGCACAAAGCCTATTATGCGTTTCTCGCATTCAATGAACTGCGTAAGCTTGGTACTGCGGTGAAGACTGTACCTCCAGAGGAATGTGGAGGACTATACATCGCTGCGGCGAAAGATTCTGAGGGGCGCGCTGCTATCATGGTTGCAAACTGTGACGAAAATCCTAAACCCTTGAATGTCAATTTTGGGAAAGTCATTTCGTGTCGCATTACGGATGCCACACGCACGTATGCCGAGAGTGAACTTCCGGATACTCTTCCCGCACATTCGTTCATAATCGTAGAATCTAAATGGAGATAAAAATGGAAAAGGTGATTTTTGCAATAGGCGTTTGTATGTTCTTGTCGGCAATGGGTGCCGTGCATGACGTGCGGGAATTCGGAGCGAAGGGCGACGGAATTGCAAAGGATACAGCCGCAATACAAAAGGCTGTCGATGCGGCAAATGCGGCGGGCGGCGGAACGGTTCGGCTCGGAGCCGGTACGTTCCTGTCGGGATCGATCTATCTCAAAAGCAATGTCGATTTCTTTCTCGACCGAGGCGCCACATTGAAGGGCAGCCCGGACAAGGAAGACTACAACAAGGCGGATGTGTGTCCGCAGAACGCATCAAGCAAGCTTGAGGCGGCATCGGGCGCGCATCTTCTTCTCTGCATCGAGCAGACGAACGTCACGGTTCGCGGATATGGGCGCATCTACGGAAATTCTCCGGCGTTTCTGATCGGACCCGACGGGAAGAACTGGAAGGGAGGTCAGTCGAAGATTCCTTGGCGGACAAGCCAGATGCTTTATTTCGTCGAGAGCGACAATGTGTGCGTTGAAGGCGTCTCGCTCATTGATTCACCTTACTGGTTATGCTTCTTTCATGGTTGTACGCGTGTCGTTGCGCGGAATCTTCTCGTCCGCACCAGACGCGAACCCGTGCATACGCACAACGGAGACGGGATAGACATCGACAGCTGTCAGGATGTGGAGGTTTCAAACTGCGACATCGACACCGCCGACGACTGCATCACACTTCGCGCGAACACGACGCGTTTGAAGGTGAAGCGTCCGTGCGAAAGGGTAAAGGTGTCAAACTGCCGCCTGTCCTCTCCCTGTAATGCGGTGCGAATCGGTGTTGGTGACGGAATAGTGCGTGATGCCGTTCTGAAGGATCTTGAAATATACGATACGCGTACAGCGATAAGTATGGTGTCCAGTTGGCGCAAGGGCGGCAAAGGAGTGGACTTCAAAGGCATCACCTTTGACGGAATGAAGGTTGAATGCCGTAACTTCTGCCGCATCTATCCGCGCTATGCGAAGGATGCGAAGTTTGAGGGGATCCGCATCCGAAACGTTAAGGGAACGACAACGCTTCCTGGGTGGATCTGGGGATATTCCGAAAATCCCATCAGCGACATAACTTTTGAGAACGTAGATATTCCGAACGGTATCAATGCGCTCAACATCAAGAACCTCAACATCGTCGGCGGCACCTTGAAGCGCAACGAGATGCCTGATGCGGAACAGAGGGAATGGCGGCGGAAGATTGATCAGGCGATAGACTTCCCTGGTGGAGTCAAGATCGGCGGTACTGTCCGTGGATCGGTTGCGCACGGCGGTTCGGTGAAGCTTCCCGTCCGCGGAATGTGCGCACATCAGGGAGATATGCAGTACTTTCCCGGCAACACGGCGGAGGCGCTTCTCTCTGCTGTCAAGAAGGGTGCGGCGATGGTTGAGTTTGATGTCCAGAGATGCAAAACGGGCGAGTTCGTGCTTATGCATGATTCGACGATTGAACGGCTGACCACAGGAACGGGCCGCATACGCGAACATTCGCTTGAGGAATTGAAGTCCTTTACGACCAAACGTTTCAAGGGCAAGGGATACCGCATCCCCACCTTCGATGAAGCACTGGATGTGATACCGGACGGCGGCATTTTGATCAATGTCCATTGCTACGCAGGACGGGCGGCCATGGGCGATATCGTGAGCAAACTCAAGGAGCGCGGAAGGCTTCATCAATCGATGGTATGCTCGGGACTCAAGGATATCGCCGAGGCACGCAAGGTGATCCCCGAAGTTACTGCGAACAACATCGAGCGTCCCGGTCCCCGCAACCGCGATTGGACGGATGCGGAGTGCATGAAGTTCGTGACGGATTCAGAAAAGCACAAGTGCCAGTACCTGCAGCTGTCGCGTCCGTGGGCGAAGAAGTATTCCGATGCCGCCCATGCCGCCGGAGTGAAGGTCATACATTTCCATTGTGAAAAGCCTGAGGAACTCAAGGATATGTTCGACAGGGGAATAGATTTCGTGATGACCAACCATCTCGAACCCATGAACGCTGAATTGAATAAATTGGGTATTTCAAATTATTGAGGCTTTGCAAAACTCGGTAGAAACTTACATCTACTGGAAATGGTAGGGCGGTCTCGCCGAGACCGCCTCCGTCACGGAATGGCTTTTCGTGTATTTCGTGGTTTTATTCAGTTTCGTTTTTTATAACGCTTTTATAAGGTGAGCATGGATTTGAAACTGGCAATACCGGATGCGATGGGATTGTCGATTTCCAACATGAAATACGCCCGTTATTTCTTTGAGCTATATTCAGAAATCACTTATCGTCCACAATGCTCATTTGCAACAGGTTGTTGCAGATAACGAGCTCTGCGTAGAGAATTAGGGCAATTAGGGCATGAATGGGATGCAGTGGTAAATGCAGCGCAATTTTTGATATAATTTCACGCTGATGTCGGTAATAGGTAGATTGGCTTCAGCCATCGGCTATCCGCGGGATTTTTCTGCGGATTATGTCTGTTTTACCTTTAAAATATTTGCGAATAGATGTGTGCCTCAGTGGACTAAGGAGGGGAATGTCGGTTGAGGCGGTCATAGAAAGCGGATTTGCGCATGTGACGGACGGGACGTGGCTGATGGGCGCGTCCCAGCCGGTTACGTACAGTGGAAAGATGCGCGATCTTCGCATGCGTGGCTGGGTCGTGCCGGATCGTGGCCGGTTGCGTCTTGTGGAGGTTTCCGGGAATGCCTCGTGTTCGGATGCGAAGCGTCCGTTTCTTTCCCGCATCGACTGTGCCGAAACGCTTTCAGTCGTATCTGACCGCATCCTTGTTGCGCCTGCCGCATCGCGCATTGGCTCGCAGCTTGTGCGCGTTGTTCCGATGAGTTTCAGGTATGCACTCGCCGTGACGGAGTTCAAGAATCCCGGTTGGGCTGTCACCTCGACGCAATCCCGCGTGAACAGGTTCGTGCTCAAGGATGACGATGTGTTGAGTGTGCGCCTTGAATCGGTCGTCGCGTGGACTACGAAGCGGCCCACCGGCCATTGTCCGAAATTGACGATGCGCGACATCCTGATTCCGCGCCGCCGCACGAAATCGCTTTGGCTCAATTTCTATGGTCCCGGAGTCGTATGGGCGGAGGGTGCATATGGCGTTTGATGCTGCACAGTTCCTCCGCCACTCGATCGCTCCGGATCGGATCGACCAGTTCCGTTCCGCGGAGATGTCCACGGCCGCGCAAACCCCGGCAGAGGTCGGTCGCGCCATGGGCATGGCTGTGGTCGTGGAGCAGAATCCCGCCGCAGAGCTTCAGGATGCGATGGAAGAGCTTTCGATGCATTTTGAGGAGAAGGCAGCAAAGAAACTCGGCGAGCGCAATTTGGGCGAAACGCGCTCACGCGCGTCCGCCTACGCCGATGCCGTCAAGGCATGGGAGAAGGTGCTCCCCGACATGCCGGGCAAGGAGTTCCTCGACAGGATGCTGCGCGGTCTCCGTCAGGCTATGCAGAACGGCGGACAGCTGCCGGATGCATCACGGCTTCTAGATGAACTCGCCCGCGGATCCGGCGACCCTTCGCACCAGTTCGCGATGCTTGAGCTGCTTGAGGCTGCGCTTGGTGAAGGAGACGAGGCGTTGCACGATCTCCTTGGGGCGGCGCGAGAGAAGCTCATAAAGGAGAAGGGACCGGAACTTTCGGCCGGCATAAATCTCGCAAGAGAGGTCAACTCCAGAGCGACAACGCCGGAGGAGATGCAGTCGCTGCGCGACATGTACCGCGGCGAGGTCATAGGTTTCACCACTCCGCAGGACTGTTTCCGTTCGCTTGTCGCTACACGCGGCATGGCAGGGCTTTCGGCGGCGATAGAGTTTCTGCTTGCCGGCTGCGGCGCGGATCTCCAGAGTCCGTCTCCGTCGCAGGCTCCAGAGGAACTGCGCAGAATCATGCTCGACCTTCAGTGTGTGCAAGTGCTGCGGACCGTATTTGATAAGCTTTCCGCACTCGTCTCCCGCATGGCGGCGCAGTTCGGCGAGACCTGCCGGTTCGGCGGCGAGGCGATGACCGGCAAGGTGCTGGACTTTACGGAGCGTCCGTTCGTTTCATCTCGGGACATCTCCGGTTTCGTATCCGAGAGCGGGATTGCGAAGCTTCTGGCACAGATGGATTTCTGCCGGGAACTGATGGGCGTGTTCCGTCAACTTTCGTCGCGTCTGTTCTCTTCGGAAGACGACCGTACGCGTCTTCTCGATGCGACGCAGGAGCATCTGGACGGTCTCGTCGCTCTTGAGGACGAGGCGGAAGAAGAAGGGGAAGGTGAATCGTGACACCTGCATGGCTCAATGACATAGTCCGTGAATTCGCTTCCGGAATGGGATTGAAGGATTTTGCGCTCAACGCCGATGGTGCGGCGGCGCTCCGCTTTGAAAATGGCATCGTGCTCAGGTTCGAGTACGCGATGGATTTCCTTTCGCTGTCGATGTCGGTGGAGTCTCCGCAGGATGCCGCCGCCGTGAAGCTTCTGCTCGCAGCCTCCGATCCGCTGCGCAGAGGCGGGTTAGTCGTCCGCACGGGAACCGCCGGAAATCCGCCGAGGGCGGTGTTCACAGTCCGGCTCGAACCGGCCGAGGTGACGCTCGGCAATCTCGACGTTGCGATGGCGGAGCTGTGGCGGGCGACGGAGAATTTCAGCAGGAGGCTTGGCGCATGAAACCGGAACGTCCGACAGAGACGATCCGGTTCGACACCGGCATATCGGTGGCGGAGTTCGCTTCCGGTGACGGAGGTGCACCGGGCGGGGAACGTCAGAAACAGCTGCTGCCGGGTTCCACTACCGTAAGCGAGGCTCTCTCGAACATCTTTCCGGAGGGCGAGAGCGTGATAGGAGAGATCATGAGCGCTCTCGTCGCAGGGAACAGCGCTTATCTCCGTACACCTGCAGGTTTTGGAAAAACCGCCCGGTCTGCGCTGGTAACGCTTTCTTCCATGAAAGGCGAGGCCGCCGCTCGTGCGGCGCGTGAACTGGAGAGTCTGCTTGCGGATACGGAAGTGTTCGAACACTACCGCGCGGCTTTGCTGGAGACATGAGGGGACGTAAGAGTAAATGTTAGGCAAACTTCTCAGAGTGACAAACGCATTCAGCCGCTTCGGCGACTTGGTGCTTGCGTTCCTTGTCGTATTCATCATCGGCTTGCTGATTGTTCCATTGCCGACATGGATGATGGACCTTCTAATCTCCGTGAACCTGATGATCTCGACGGTGATGCTGATGCTGTCGCTGTACCTGCCGCGTGCATTGGCTTTCTCGACATTTCCGTCGATGCTGCTGTTCACCACGCTGTTCCGTCTTGCGCTGAACGTATCGACGACGCGTCTTATCCTTCTCCATGCAGACGCCGGCGAGATCATATACACGTTCGGCAATTTTGTTGTCGGCGGCAATTTTGTTGTCGGCGCGGTGATCTTCCTCATCATCACCATTGTCCAGTTTGTGGTAATCGCAAAGGGTGCGGAACGCGTTTCGGAAGTCGGGGCGCGCTTCACCCTCGATGCGATGCCCGGAAAGCAGATGTCCATCGACGCCGATATGCGCGCTGGAGCTATCGATCAGGAGACCGCCAAATTCCGCCGCAACGAGCTCGCAAAGGAATCGCAGCTGTACGGTGCGATGGACGGTGCCATGAAGTTCGTGAAGGGTGACGCGATTGCCGGCCTCATCATGACCTCCATCAACATTGTGGGCGGCATCTGCATCGGCGCGTTCATGAAGGGCTGGCCGGTTGGGAAGGCAGTCGAGACGTATTCGATCCTCACGATCGGTGACGGTCTTGTGTCGCAGATTCCAGCGCTTCTCGTATCAATCACCGCTGGCGTGATCGTGACGCGTGTCGGAGACGAGGCGAACAAGCCGCTCGGTCAGGACATCATCGACCAGTTCTTTGCACAGCCGAAGGCAATCCTTCTCGGTGGCGTAATGCTGCTGGCTATAGGTCTGATTCCTGGCTTCCCGAAGATTGTAATATTCCCGCTTGCCATTGTTGTCGGCGGTTTGGGATACGCGCTTGTCGTTTCCGTCCGCAGGGCCGCGGAACGCGCAGCGAAGGCGGCTGATCCGCTCGCCGCCGCTGCACCGTCCGAGGGGACGAAGCCAAAGCCGAAGAAGAAATCGGGGGACGATTTTGCGATGGTCACACCGCTCACTGTGGACATTGACGCCGGAATCCGCACGGCTCTCACCTACGAGGAACTGAACGACCAGATCATGTCTATTCGTCGTGCGCTCTATCACGATCTCGGTGTTCCGTTCCCGGGCATAAACCTCTCGCTGAACCCCGCAATGAAGGATGGCAGGTATCGACTTCTCGTCAACGAGGTTCCGGTATCCGAAGGTGTACTCCAGAAAGGCAGCGTATTCGCTCTCGAGTCCGCAGAGAACCTTGAGGCGACGGGCATATCGTTCGAGAAGGGCAAGGCGTTTCTCGCCGGGTACGAGACGAATTGGGTCGACATGAATCTCAAGGGTGCTCTCGAAGAGGGCGGCATCCGTTCGCTCGATCTGAACGGAGTTCTCACCTATCATCTCTCGAGTGTGCTCCGTCGTTATGCGCACGAGTTCCTGTCTCTGCAGGAGACGCGGCTCCTCTTCGACCACATGGAACGCGAGGCTCCTGAACTTGTGCGAGAGGTCCAGCGGGTGCTTCCTCTCCAGAAGATCACGGATGTCCTGCAGCGTCTGGTTCAGGAGGGCATTTGCATCCGCGATCTCAAGCGCATTACGCAGACGCTCATCGGGTGGGGTCAGAAGGAGAAGGATACCGTTCTGCTTGTGGAGTATGTGAGAAGCGCTCTCTGCCGCTACATATCCTACAAGTTCTCCGGCGGACAGAACATCATCGCCGCCTATCTGCTTGATCCGGCTCTCGAGGAGAAGATCCGCAAAGCCGTCCGTCAGACGTCAGGAGGCAGCTATCTCGCGATGGATCCGACGACGGTGCGCTCCATCCTTGCGGTGGTCAAGAAGACTATCGGCGACCTCTCTAAGATTCCGCAGAAGCCCGTCATCATCGTTTCTGTCGACATCCGCCGCTACTTCCGCAAGATGATCGAGAAAGACTATTACGAACTGCCGGTTCTTTCGTTCCAGGAACTCTCGCAGGAAATCAACATCCAGCCGTTGGGGAGGCTTAAGCTGTGAATGTGCTGCTGAAGATAGTGCAAGGTCCGAACGCCGGGGCTGAAATCGCCGTTGCCGAAGGAATGACGGTCAGTCTCGGAAAGGGCGATTCGTGCGACATACTTCTCGCCGACCAGTCTCTTGCGGACGTGGCATGCGAACTTGAAGTGAGCGCGGAGCGTGTGCGCATGCTTCGTCCGGGAGGTGTGGAGGAGCGGCTCGAACCATTTGTTGTGAAGTTCCTCGGCGAAACAACCGCGATTGCAATAGGTCCTGAAACTGGTGCATGGGGTGAACTCGTGTGGCCTGTCCGAGGTTCTGTCGCCACAGAGACGGAATCATCAAGCGCCGCCGAGCTCAATGAAACAGCAGAATCGGCAGAGGAATCTACTCAGGAGAACAAAGAGAAGGGCAAACGCCATTTTGGATGCGGCTGCATTGTAGCGCTTGCATTGCTTGTGCCGGTTTCCTTTGTTGCCCTTGCCTTTCTGATGTGGCCATTCCGTTCATCCGTTGCGAAACTTCTGGGATCAACTGCTCCACATTTGCGTCCGGTCGTGTATTTCGTTCATGATGCCGGAATAGGTGCAGTGGGATTTGCATGGGACTTGGCAAAGGGCTGCATTCCGGAAGGTGTTGGAGATGAGTCCGTTCCGCCGCCGCCGTCCATTCGCGACGTTGCAGCCGCTCACGGACTTTTGTGCGTTGAGACGAATGGCACGTGTGTGCTTTCCGGCAATTTCGCCACGCGCATGCAGAGATTGTCCGCAACCGCTGCCGCATATGCGGCTAAACCAGGCGTGACGCTTGATGTTTCTGATGACGAATCTTTGCGTCATGCTGCGTCTGAGATTCTGGAGCTTGTGAGCGAAGGAAAGTTGAAAGTGCATTCCGCTACGAATCGTATCATCGAGCTGAGCGGTTTCTCTCCGGGAGCATCCAATCTCCGCGCGACGCTCGAAGCAATCCGTGCCGACGTGCCGAACGTGAGGAACGTTGACTGTACGCGTGTGACGCTCGGAGAGTCCAATGTAATTTCTGAGGTTGTCGAGCCGGCAAATCCTGAGGCGTCCAAGCCTGCGGTAAAGGGTGTGAAGACGGCTCGCGTCCATCGGGACAAGCGCAAGAGTCCCGCTCCGAAGATGCCGGTTGTCGGGGTGATGACCGTTCCGTATCCGTGCATCGTGCTGAAGGACGGTTCGCGCGTGACAGAGGGTGCGGAATTCGGTGGATTCGTTATCGACAGGATTGGTGCGGATACGATTCGCGTCAGGGGACCGGAAGGCACATTCGAGTGGAGACCGTGAAGCAATATGCAGCTGCTTGAGATAGAGAAGGAATTGAGCGGTGCAGACAGCGATGCCGCGCTCGCCAGGCATGATGCTGTGCTTGCGGCGCTGGAGAGGCGCATTGCCGAGGCGATGCGCGTCGGGTTGCCTCCGGATGAGTATTCGCGTGTTGAGAAATTGCGCGAAGCGAATCTTGTGGCAAGGAAGATTTTGAGGATTGCCGCCCGTGAGGGCGTGGAATAACAATTTGATGTAAACATCTAAAAACCAAAACAAACAAGGAGGAACACAAAATGGCACTGCCAATATTCACAAATCCGGTGGATGAAATCCAGGATGCGGGATTCCGCAACTGGGGAGAGAAGGATGCCAACATCCATACCGACCGTGTATATAATGCGCTTATCAATGCCGCCAAGGTGATGGAGGAGCGACTGGCCACTTCTCTTAAGAACTATGAGGAGCACCCCGATGTTCAGGCGAACCTTCAGCAGCTGCAGTATGACCTTCAGAGCTGGAACCTCGCTCTCACCACGATGACGAACATACAGAAGAACATGGCGGATGCGCTGAAGTCCATCTCCTCCAACTTCCGCTGATGTTCGACATTACGCCCGAAGAGGCGCGGTTGCTGCTTGATGTCGCGATGCTCGCGACAGGACGCAATCGCTTCATGTCCGCCGCGAAGATTCTCGCGGCGTTGGGGCGGTTCCGTCCAGGGAACCCGTCTCTTGCGGCGGCGAACGCCATGCTGTTCATCAGCATGGGAGATTTTCAGGGAGCGGTCGACTATCTTGACGGCGAGGCGATACCACGCTGTCCTGATTCAGCGATGCTCAAGGCTTTCAAGGGAATGGCCCTTCTTCGGATGGGGCGTAGTGCTGAGGCGCGCGCACCGCTGGAAGAGGCCGCAAACCAGTCCGCCGATCCTGCGGCGGCGCAGATGGCAAAGGATTTGCTTGCATGACAGACCAGATGATAGTTGAGGCGGTTCGCGCCGCTCAGGTTTCCCCGCGCATGGTGGAGCCGACGGGGGCAGTCTCGCCGGTCGCCGACCCGAACACCGTGGCGCGTTTTGCGCAGGCGATGGTTCCGGAGCAGGTGGAGGCGGTTCCGTTCGCGGACAAGGTTTCCGCGTCGTGGCGTTCAGCGATGGACAACCATCAGGGTATAGTGCATCGCATCAAGGCTCTCACGGAGCTGAGCGGACGCCATTCGCTGAGTGCGGTGGAGCTTACCGAACTTCAGTATGAGGTGCACAACCTTGCGTTCCAGCAGGAGGTTGTCGCCAAGGTGGCGGATAAGTCCTCAAACGCCATACAGACCTTGATCAAGAACCAGTGATTTCGCGGCTACATGTTGAGAGGTGAATTAAAATGAAGAAGATTGCATTGATTGCGTTGGGCGGTATCCTGCTCTCAGGTTGCGACAAGGAGGTCGCGCTCCATTCCCAGCTCGAGGAGCGGCAGGCGAATCTCGTAATGGCCGCGCTTCTTGATGCTGACATTTCGTGCCACAAGACGCCCGGAGACGAAGGGATGTGGAACGTGATGATTCCGGAGTCTCGCTTCGCTGAGGCGGCAAACCTGCTCGAGCGCAAGGGTTTGCCGCGCCGGGCGTATCAAGGTGTTGCGGAGGTGTTCAAGAAAACTGGCATGGTGTCATCTCCTTCCGAGGAGCGTATCCGTTTCATGGACGCGCTTGCACAGGATCTTTCCCGTACGATCTCCGGTATAGACGGTGTGGTGGACGCCCGCGTGCATGTGGTTCTCCCCGAAAACGATCCGTTCGCGAAGAACACGCTTCCGTCCAGCGCGGCGGTTGCCATCCGCAGCCGCTGGAACGCGGACATCACGGACCTTGTACCCTCTATCAAGAATCTCGTGAAGAACTCCATTGAAGGGCTCAAGTACGAGAAGATCGCCGTTACCGTATTTAAGGACTCCCTTCCGGTCAAATAGTCCGCCGCCTCCTGTATTGACTTGGCACGGCGGCGGTTGACAGGATTGCCGGTAAGATGATCAGATCGGTTTGATGACGATTGCAATGGGTTCTGCCGGGCATGCGCTTTCGCACGCACCGCAACCACGGCATTTGTCGGTCTCGACAATCGGGCACATGACATCCTTGCGCTTGACCAGCTTGATTGCCTTGAAGGGACAGTATTCGTCGCAGACGGCGCAGTACTCATTGTTCGCCCAGGCGATGCATTTTTTTGCGTTCACTACGGCAATGCCAATCGGACGCGCATGTTTTTCCTTCACGGATATCGGACGCAGCGCACCTGTCGGGCAGACCTGCGAACATTTCACACAATCGTGGAAACAGTACTGCTCCTGCTCGGGGTTCTTGCTTCTGAACTTGAGTACTGGCGTAAAGATCCCGTCAATTCCGCTTTCTCCGATATCTGGTTGAATCAACTGGTATGGGCATGCCTGCATGCAGTTCCCGCATCGTGCGCAGAGCGCGTTTATGCGCTTGAGATCTGCACCCGGCGGTCGCAGTGCCTTGCGCCCGTTTGGACCGAATGCCTTGCTTGCGACGATTCCCGCCGTCGCAGCCGGAACTGATGCGAGCAATGTGCGTCTTGAAA
Source organism: Kiritimatiellia bacterium (assembly GCA_017936245.1). Taxonomy (GTDB): domain Bacteria; phylum Verrucomicrobiota; class Kiritimatiellia; order RFP12; family UBA1067; genus UBA1731. Next base: position 1,531 of record JAGBFY010000443.1, on the reverse strand, counting down.
CCGTTGATGAAAGTATCGTTGGCTTTTGCTTTGCGGTCTTTTGCTTGCGCAGGTTCTTCGACAGGAAGGACATGCATTCCTGAAGGCATCCCAGTGGACAAATGCGGTGGCACCAGACGTTCGGCGCGAGGATGCTTATGATCAGGACGACACAGAACGCGATTCCGGTCATTGCCGCCGTCACCGTGAATGGAGTACGCAATGCCGAAAAGAAACCGTTGAATATGCAGAGAGGATCAAGCCATATGAGTAGAGGGTATCCGGATGCTGCTGTGACTGCAATTATAAGAAGCAGGGCCTTGCTGAACATTGGTGTGCGCTGAACAATCCCCTTGCCCCATGGGTTGAGCTTCCCGGCGGTTTCGGAAATGAATCCCATCGGACACATCCGCCAACAGAATATGCGTCCCTTGAAGAAGGAGAGGATGAGCAGCGGTATGCCCAGAAACAGAGTCCATCCCGTCCAGGCTCTTGCTGATGCTGCGCCGAAAAGGCTGAGAATCGGACTTATCCGTGTCAGCCACGAGTTCGCCGCCGGGAATCTTTCGGCAGCGAATCCAAGGGCGAACGCGGCGGATACGGCGAATATCAAGATCCGCCAAATGTTTCGGCGCAGCCACTTCATTGGTTGTCTCCTCAGACTTCGACGCGCACAATGTTGATCTTCTTCAGATCGGCGCAGCCGATTCCCATTTCAGCGGCTATCTTGATGTGCGGAACGTCGGATGGCTTCTTGCCGAACAGAGAAGCGGCATAGGTGTCGGCGGCGACGGGATCGGTTGCGAAGATTATCTCGTGCGGATGCGCAAGGTCTCCAGGACCCTGCGGCCCCTTGTTGAGCATTATGCGTGTCGCGTCGATAATGATGAGAGAGGGCTTGAGAAATGTGCTGAAGTCTGCAATGCACTGGTGAAGTCCCCTGCGGTGCCAGCCGCGTCTGGAGCTGTTGTCGACAGATCCCATCCAGTTCTTCATGGAGATGGAGAGCGTCGCGCCTCCATGGTGCTTTGCAACAGGCATATTGATGACGCAATCAGCGTCGAGGATGTCCTGCGGGACCTTTGCCTTGGTGCAGATCTTTCCTTTCGGGATGTCCACTTCCTTGTAGTCGGAAGCCTTGGGACGGTACAGATTGGCCTTGGTTCCCTTGAGTGCCTCTATCGCGCCACTCGTCTTGAATGTCTCTTTCTCAGGTTGGCAGGTGTTCTCAGGTATCGTGATCTGCTTTACCTTGCGGGCTTCAGCGGCGAGAACGACGGCGCGGAGAATATCGGGATGCGTATTGCCGCCCTGTTCGGGTGTGGACTTCCATGCAAGGTTCGGCTTGAGGGTAACCTTTGCGTCTGGCTTGAAGAATTTCTCCCATCCTCCAAGTTTTGCAATTCCCGCTTCTACCATCTTTGCGATATCCGTCCCGTGCGCAACAACAACCATCGGCTGTGCCTCAGATGCGACGGCTGGAGTGATTGCTGCTGTCGCCACTGCTGCGGAGCCGGCTTTGATGAAGGCACGTCTTTTGATGCACCTGGAG
>JAGBFY010000442.1 GCA_017936245.1 Kiritimatiellia bacterium | reverse complement strand
TCCGATCTGTCACCATGGCAGATCGCGGATTTTGGAAAGCTTTACGCGCTCGCCGTCTACGATCAAAACGGGGTTCTCGCCGCCATGGCCGAAATAGCGGTCACTGACAAGCGCGCAGTGTTCGCCGTTGTCCTTGCGATAGATTGCGGGATCGCCGCAGACGGTCTCGGCAAGCTCGAAGTCGGCGGGCAACGCGTATTCTGCGCGAGTAATCCATTCGCGGGAGATGTGTTTTGGTTCGGTGAGCTTAAAAGCCGGTTCGAATCCACAACGGTAGCAGTCCTCTGTTGCGACTTTATAAATGATGATGTTCAAAATTCATTCTCCTTTTCTTTAGTGTGATTTTACCATATTTTGTGCCGCCGGGCAACGGTTTTCAGCGTTCCCAGCGGGCTTTTTCGATGTCCAGTACGTTTTCTGCGCCGGGGTAAGCGCGGCATGCGGCCTTATAAGCTGCAATTGCCTTGTGTCGCTCCTTACCGGTGAAAACGGTACGGCTTTCGGTGTGGCGCGTGCCGTCCGAGTAGGTGCGGACGGTTTCGAGTTGAAATGTCACGCCGCCTTGATAAGCCCTGTGCCGGTGCAGCTCGACCGAAACGGTGTAAGCGGCGGTCGCGAGGAACTGCGCACGGTCGGCCATGTCGAGCCGGTACGCCTGGACGCGGTCAATGGCCGATTGCAGTCTGGCGAGTAGATTCGAGGCGTTGCGGTCGCGGCAGCGCAGCGTTTCGAGGCTGCACGCGTTGGATGGGTCTTGCAGATCAAAATAGATCGTGTTGTCATAGTTGCGCTGCTCGCGCGTGTAATTAAGGCGCATGGCGGTTAGTCCTCCTTCGGCGTGTGGTATTTATAGAAAAGTGCGCGCGTTTGTTCATGGAGATTGGAAAGCAGGGCGGAAACATCGGCGTATTTGTCGCAGCTACGGCGGAACGGACATGCGCCGCAATCGGCGCAATGTAAGCACGTGTCTCCGGATAAGCTAAGCCAGTTATTTCGAATTCGGCTTGCGGTTTCGGTGCGCCGCTTGAGCGCGGCGCGGTGGGTGCGGTATTCTGCGAAAGTCATGCGTAGTCCTCCTTTTCAGACACCGCCCCACGGGGCGGCGGCATATGCGTCGGTATTGCTTACAAGGAAAGATTTATAGGATACTGAGAAATCGACCAAGGCGAGCCGTAACGGGTCATTTATGGTCGCGTCCTCGGTGATCTGGTAAATCAGGCAGTCGAGGAGCTTACAGAATTTGTAGTGCCACGGAAGCAGGGTTTCGTGATAGTCGGCGTACTGTCGCGGTTCGGTGATCGAGGGGACGCGCGGCATGTTCGGGAGGATGTCGGCGGTGGTGTCGGTGTAACGCCCGGAATATGCAGCGTAATTCAGCGAGTAAAGACGCTGGAAAATCAGGTGCGCAACGTAGAAATTGTGACGGTCTCGGCAGTCGGAAAGTGCATTGTGCAGGCTGGAAGGGAACTCGAAGCCGAAACGATCAAAACCAAGGTTCCCAATACATTCAAGCGTGTTCGCGAGAGCGGCGAGGGATTCGTTTTTCAAAATAAAGCAGGACATTTTTTTCTCCTTTCTGCCCGGATATACCGCCGGGCGCGGTGTCGATTGGTTAGGTGGGCAGGAAATCCGGGTCGCGGCCGTCCGAGGTGATGCGCTCGGAGCCGTACTTGCGGCGGATGTGGGACATGCTCTTGCTGCCCTTGCTGCTGTGGCATGCATCCTCGGCGCAACGCCAGTACCACATTCTTTTTTGCTTCGCCCAGTAACAGCCAGCCGACTTGATTTCGTCCTTATGGGGGCGGGTGTCGCCGGAAACCCAGATCCACGAGCCGCACAGCTCAATGATGATTCCCTCGATTTTCAGCAGGGCTTCCAGAACCTTTCGAAACTGTTCCGGGGTTTCATTGATCGGGCGGGTTTTGCCGGTCTCATCAGCAGCGGCGCGGGCGTTGTGCTCACGCTTGAGAAATTCGAAGCGTGCTTCGTATGCGGCGTTCACGGCCTGCATCGCTTCGGTGCTTCCACCGTGATCGGGGTGCGCCTGCATCGCGGCGGCGCGGTATGCCTTGCGCAGCTCGTCAAGATTCGTGATGTGTTCAAACATGGTGTTTACCTCCTTGTTGTCGATGGATGAAAAACTGAATGGGTGGGGGCTGTTTGGATGAACCCCCGAGAACCGTCACGCTACGACGCACCAGGCGTCGAAGCGGTTGCCTTGCCAGTTGATCCATTCGCGGCCGATGTCGTCGGTCTTGCAGCGGAGGATTTCGCCGGTGTAAAGGTTTCTGGTGTAGGTGTAAGCACCGATTATGGTGTTGCGGTTCAGCTCGGCGTTGTGGGTAATGCGGTCAATCGTGGTCTTTTTCATTGTTGTGTGCTCCTTTCGGTTTGTTCGTTGTTTACGTCACTACGTTGTTTAGCTTGGCTATATGTTATCACTACGTAATGACGTTGTCAAGGGGTTTTTCAAAAAAATTTAAAAATTATTTTGTGGCATGAAAAAAGCGCCCTTCCGACGGAAAGACGCTTTTCTGGTGCTATAAAGTTATGCGCGCGATTCTATATAGGCGCGGATAAAATCCAAAATGGGCGTGGACATCTGGACATTCCCAGCGGCACAGGCGGCTTTATATGCCTCTTTTAGTTCACGGGGAATGCGGATTTGCAGATAATCCAGTTTTTGAGACTGCTGCAAATACTCACGATGATAATCTCTAGCCACATGCAAAACCTCCTTTTTGGATATTATAGCATACGTAATGACGGGAAACAAGCGGAACGGGGTGAAAAAATGGGAAGACCGCGAAGATGGACAAAAGTTTCGGATATGCAAAAGGCGATAGACAATTATCTGAATAGCTGCAAAATTGAGTATCAGCGAGACGAAAACGGCGAGATCGTACAAAATTGTAAGGCCGAACCGGTTTTACTTTCAAATAAGCGTGCTACCGTTGCGGGGCTGGCGCTGGCACTTGGGTTTAACTCGAGACAGTCACTGCTTAATTACATGCAACGAACAGACGAGGAAGAAAAGCCATTTGTGGACGCGATTACGCGCGCAAAGCTGTTCATCGAGGATGCAACCGCGCAGGCCGCTTTTGAGCGCGATTCTGCCCGTGGAGCGTGTTTTTTGCTGCAAAATGGGTTTGGATACCGCGAGGAGAAGGGTGTTGACGTGTCCGGCGAGATGACAAACCGTGTAATCAATGTGACGATTACGGACGATGATGCATAATTGATTGTACAGAGCTTGCAGGCCGGGAGATCGGCGGCAGGCTCTTTTTGTGCGCTCAAATCGCAGTAAAAACGGTCGTTTTGCAAGATGGTGTATAAATGACTTGCAAAAACGAGGTGTTTTTCCTAGTCGAGTATCAAATTTTCCGGGGGAAATACTTTTTGCCGCGAAAGATTCGGCTGCGAATTATGCATAACATCTATTTTGTACAATTGGAGGTGGGGCGGTGCAAGTAAACATACCGAGACGGGCGTTTAACGCGGTGTATCTGCCGCTTTTGGGCGATACGGAGCACCGCTATATAGTTCTGTATGGCGGGGCGGGCAGTGGAAAAAGTGTGTTTGCGGTGCAGCGCTACATCGTTAAATTGATGCGGGCGGACATGTGCAATCTGCTGACGGTGCGCAAAGTTGCGGACACAAACCGAGATTCAACATTCGCACTATTCCGGCAGGTTATTAGTGCCTGGGGGCTTGATGATCTGTTTCGGGTCAACCAAACCGACATGCGCATAACATGCGAAATAACCGGGAATTCGGTGATTTTCAAGGGCTTAGACAACCGAGAAAAGATTAAATCTATCACGTTTCAAAAGGGTGAACTGACCGACATTTGGATTGAAGAAGCGACCGAATTAGACCAGGAAGATTTCAATCAGCTTGATGTACGACTTCGCGGCAAGGGGACAAAAAAACAAATCGTCTTGTCGTTCAACCCCATTCACGCGCTGCATTGGCTCAAAAAGCGGTTTTTCGATCAGCGCGACGATAGGGCAGTAACATTGCACACGACCTACAAGGACAACCGCTTTTTAGATGCGGACTATGTGCAGATGCTGGAGGGCTTCCGGGACAGCGACCCATACTATTATGCGGTGTACTGCCTTGGGCAATGGGGCGTATATGGCAAGACCATCTTTGACGCGCGGAAAGTTGCGGAAAGAATGGATAATGCGCCGAAACCGGTTAGGAAAGGGTTGTTTGTGTACAAAACTTACTACGACGCGGAAGCGGACGCAGTGCGGATTGATGATAGCAGCATACAGTTTGTTGATGCGCCGGACGGGTACATATCCATCTACCAAGCGCCGCAAGCGGGGGTGCCTTACGTAATCGGCGGGGACACATCCGGAGAAGGCTCGGACTATTTTGTTGGGCAGGGCATTAACAACGCAACCGGCGAACAGGTGTGCACACTGCGCCACGAGTTCGACGAGGACTTATATGCGATGCAGATGTATTGCCTTGGGATGTACTACAACGGCGCTTTGCTGGCCATAGAAGCCAATTTCAGCACGCATCCGGTTAAGGTGTTGCAGTCAATGCGATACCCAAAACAGTATGTGAGACAGAGCGAGGATAACTACACACACAAACCAATACAGGCGTTCGGATTTAAAACCACTAAGCTTACCAGACCAAGCGCCATTGCCGGGCTGGTGGCGGTGGTGCGCGAAAATGCCGAGTGGGTAAGCGACATGGATACGCTTGGCGAGATGCTTACCTTTGTACGCAACGAAAAGGGCAGGCCGGAAGCGCAGGACGGCGCACACGACGACTGTATCATGGCGCTTGCGATTGCGTATTACTGCCGGGGCCAGCAGGATACGCACGTGCAAGGGGCAAAGCCGGAGCGCGTCAAATGGGCAGATGATATGTACGAGGACTATTACGCTGCCTCTGACGAGGACAAAGCATATTTGATCGAAAGGTGGGGGAATCCGTTTTGACAGTGATGGTTTTGGGTACGGCATATACGGTCGAAAACCGCGACAACGACCCGGCGCTAGTAGATGCAGATGGATATTGCGACTGGACAACCAAAACTATTGTTCTTGCGCGGAATGTTGCGGGAAACCTGCACGACATGGGCGAATACCGGAAGAAGGTATTGCGGCATGAAATCGTACATGCGTTCTTGCTGGAAAGCGGATTGCATGAATGCTCTGGCGAGGTTGAATGCTGGGCGGCGAACGAAACAATGGTAGACTGGATCGCGCGGCAGGGCGCGAAGATATACAAAGCGTGGGAGGAGGCTGCATGCGTTTGAAGAAAAAAGACAGCGAGAAACTGGATCTGTGGCGGGAACGATTGCGACGGGCAAAGGAAAGCTATCAGGCTGAGCTTGACCAAATGGAGCGGCGGCATAACCTGTACAAAGGAACAAGAGATGTCGATAAATACGCCGGTTCGGACTACAAAGGCAAAGTCAAACGTGCTTCTGTGCGCCGAAACATCGTTGCCGAAATCATTGAGGCGCAGGTATCCAGCGATATCCCGCAACCCAAGGTGGCCGCAAGGCATCAGGAATACGAAGAGTTGGCGCGGCTGGTGGAAGATTGGCTGCGCGGCGAGCTGGACAGATTGCCAATGGAGGTTATCAACGATCAGGACGAGCGAACAACGCCGGTGCAGGGCGGGGACATTTACCTTGTTGAGTGGGACAACGAGCGGCACACGCACAGCACGGCGGGAGAAATCTCCATTGAGCTGCTGCACCCAAAGCAGGTAATCCCGCAGCAGGGCGCAACCGAGATTGCGGATATGGACTACATTTTCGTGCGGATGGCGCAGACCAAAGAATACATCAAGTCAAAATACGGTGTGGATGTCTACGACGAAAAGGAAGATGAGCCGGGCGCGCGCGGGTTCGGCGAAAGCACCGCAGACGGTATGGTTACACAGGATATTGTTTACTACCGAAACAAGCGCGGCGGGATTGGCCGGTTTAGCTGGGTCGGGGATAAAATCCTTGAGGATATGGAGGACTATCAAGCAAGACGGCTGACATACTGCTCCAAATGCGGGCAGATCATGCGCGGCGACACTTGCGAATACTGCGGACAGAAAAAACCGGAAGAACGAACGGTAGAAAGCGAAACTCTGTTCGAGGACATCCGCAGAAGCGGCGGCGATATCTCCGCCGTGACCGAGAAGGAAAAGCCGGTGCAGCTCGACGAGTACGGCAACCAGTACGGAGGCGGAATGGAGCAGGTGCAGACACAGCTTCCGTATTACATCCCGGGCTGTTATCCGCTTGTGCTGCGGCGCAATGTGTCGGCGTTCGGTTCTTTCCTTGGTGATTCAGACGTAGATAAAATTGAAGATCAGCAGATGAGCATCAACAAAACCGCTTCCAAGATCGAAGAAAAGATTCTTGGCGGCGGTTCTTTCGTTACCCTTCCGGCGGGCGTAAACGTCGAGACTACCGACCGGGAATTCAAGGTTGTGCGAATCAAAGACCTGCCGGATAAGGCGGCAATTGATGTGTTCACCATGCAGCCGGACATTTCAAAGGATTTGCAATGGCACGAACAAAGCTATCAATCGGCGCGAAACATCATCGGCATTACGGACAGCTTTCAGGGGCGCTATGACAGTTCTGCGATTTCCGGTACGGCAAAGCAGTTCAGCGCAGCACAGGCGGCGGGACGTCTGGAAAGCAAGCGCACGATGAAGAATTTCAGTTACTCGGAGCTGTTCAAGCTGATGTTTAAGTTCTTTCTGGCCTATGCGGACGAGCCGCGCAGCGTCAAGCGAAAGACCGATGACGGAAGCGAGCAGTACGACAGTATTTCCCGTTATGACTTTCTGGAGCAGGACGCGGCGGGCGAATGGTATTGGCTGGCGGATGAGTTTCTGTTCTCGGTGGACACCTCTGCACCGCTGGCAAGCAATCGCGAAGCGATGTGGAAAGAGACGCGCGAGAACCTGACCAGCGGCGCATTCGGCGATCCGAGCGACCTGAAAACCCTGATTCGCTTCTGGGCAAAGATGGACATGCTCCACTACCCCGGCGCGAAGGAAACCAAACAGCAGCTTGAACGGGACTATCAGGAGCAACAGCAGGCCATGCAGATGATGCAGCAGGCCGGGCAGTACGCGCAGACAACAGGGTTCGGTACGTCGCTCGGTGCGCCGGTTCCCATGGCGCAGACAACGGCGACAGGAAATTATTCAACAATGGCATAAGGAGGATATTGAAATGGCATGTAAATCGACCAAGAAAAGCCCGAAGAAGGGCGGTAAAAAGGGCGGCTGCGGCGGTGGCCGCTGAAAGGAGGAAACCATGCTTTGTGACAAGTGCAAGTGTGATTTGTTCGTAAAGGAGGTTCGCGGCGGAAAGATTATTCTGACCTGCCGCAACAGCCTTTGCGCAAATTTCATGAAGGACGCAGCGGAAGGAGGTGAAACGAATGAATAAGGGCAGTTATGCAGGCAAGATCGGCAACCATGGAAGCATGTCCGTGAAAGCGCCGTTTTCGCAGAAGTCCAGCAAGGCACCGCAGAAGCAGACCGGCGGCGACCTGAGAACCAAGGGAGGCAAGAAGTAAGTGAACGAATTTCGAAAAATGCTCGGCTTGCAGTTTTTTGCTGAACCTGACGAGGGCGGCGCAGAGCCGCCCATGAACGAACCGGCAAATGAACCCGCAGGCGAACCGTCCGCAGATCCGCAGGTTCATGAACCGCAGGTAAATACGCAGGAATACCGCGATACGGCATTCCGCGAAGTGCTGAGCATGCTCAACCTGACCAATCCGGCGACCAATCAGCCCTTTGCAAGTGAGGGCGAATGGAATCAGTACATGCAGGCGTTTGCGCAGCAGGAGCGTGAGCAGCAGGAGCAGGCCAGACAGCAGCAGCTTAGAGAGCAGGGAGTAGATCCGGAAATGCTCAGTCAGGCCATCGCGGCAAATCCTATTGTGCAGCAGGCACAGCAAATGATTCAGCAGGCGCGAGAAGCCGATGGAACACGGGCGCTAAACGAGGCGGTATCCGAGATTTCCAAAATCGACCCTAGCATCAAGGAATTTGGAGACCTTCTTAGCATGCCGAACTTTCAGGAGTTCGACCGCATGGTGCAGCGCGGGTACAGCCTGCCGGATGCGTACAAGCTGGCAAACTACGACACACTCGGCGAAAAGCGCAGCGCGGCGGCAAAGCAGGCGGCGCTGAACAGCGTAAATGGAAAGGGTCATCTGGTGTCCACGAAGGGCGGTGCAGGAGATGATGTTGTGATCCCGCAGGGAACGCTTGACATGTATCGACGCACTTTCCCCGGCAAGGACGAAAGCTGGTACCTTGAGCAGTACAAAAAATTCAGATAAGGAGTGACATCATGTTTAAAATCGACCACCGCAGCATTGCGGATGTAGAACCGTTTGAGCACATTCCGGGCGCAGACGGTCTCGCGCTCGGAAGCGCGGCAAAGCTGGCATCCGGCGCACTGGCCAAGGCAGGCGCGACCGATATGCCGACACACATCATCATGGGCGTAAAGGACGAACGCGGCGAGTATCCCGCCGTTCGCGTGCTGAAAAGCACTATTTTTGATACTACGTCGAGTGCAACTGTAGCAAGCACCCTTGTTGGTTCCTCTGTTACGCTGCATACCGACGCGCTCGGCGTCACCGCGACGACTACGAGCGGCGTATTCACTATCACGGAGACCGACGGCGCGAACAGCGTCAAGGGTTACTTCAACGTATAAGGAGGTAAAACATGCCGAACATCATTTTTTCTGAGGGTTCCGGCCTGAATGATTCCATTTACGGCAATTCGCAGGCACCCATTAAGACGATCATCACGCAGAACGCGGAGGCGTTCGAAAACCAGTCCATGCTCAAGGAGATTTTCGACATGGACACCTCGACCAACTGGGCGGAGAAGATGACCACCGAGACCAGTCTCGGCGACTTCGTAGACGTTGGCGAAAACGGCGCATACCCGATCACCGGTTATCAGGAGGGCTATTCCAAGGTCATCACCATGAACACGTGGAAGTCCCGCTTTGAGGTAACGCAGGAGATGATCGAGGACGCGAAGATGGGCAAGATCAAGTCCCGCGCAAACTCGTTCACGACTTCGTATCTGCGTACCCGCGAAAAGCTTGGTGCGGCGATGCTGGGCGGCGCTACCGCTGCTACCGTCACTTTCGGCGGCAAGAAGTATGACACTACCGGCGCAGACAAGAAGCCGCTCTTCGCAAACGACCATCCGTCTGTCACCAAGGGAACGGCGGCGCAGTCGAACGCATTTTCGTACACCTCCAGCCAGTCCATGACGGACATCATCGACGCGGCGCAGGAGAAAATGCAGGATTTCCGCGACGATGACGGCAATCTGCTGACCGTATCCCCGAACACCATCATCATTCCGAACGTGGCGGTCATGAAGCGAAAGATTTTCGCGGCCATCGGCTCGGAGCTGGACCCGAACACCAACAACAATGCGTACAACTTCCAGCTCGGTCTGTGGAACGTATTGGTTTGGCCGTACCTTCCCAAGACCGTGGGCGGCAAGAACTACTTCATCATGATGGACAAGCAGTTCAACAGCGACTACGAGTGTGCCAAGTGGTTTGACCGCGTAAAGCTCACGGTAAAGAGTTCTATCGACGAGAACACCGACGCAAATATCTGGAGCGGCCGCGCACGCTTTGGCGCAGGTTTCGGCAACTGGCGTTCCATGGCAATCGTCGGCGAGGGTGTCACCGGCACGGCGCTGTAAGGAGTACATATGAGGACGTGGAAAGATATCAAGATGGAAGTCTTGGGGCTTCTTTTCTCCCGTACAAATAACGGACGGCTGGCACAGCTCTCAGATCAAAACGTCCTCGATTATGTCAACGAGATGCCGGATGCGGCAAACGCGGCGATGCGCGACATCGCCGCAAATGCCGTTCCTCTCGTGCATAGTATGGATGTAGAAGTCACGGACGGCGAACGGGTGAACCTGCGTGCAGAAACCATGGATGGATACGATGTGCGGTTTATTCGATTGTCAGGCGTACTCAGTCTGGAACCCTATGCGCCGCTGCATGGATATCAGTTCGAAGCGCCGTACACGATCATCTTCCCGGAAGCAGGGAAGTACCGCGTGCTGTATGAAGCGTATCCGGAGGCAATCACGAAAGATACTGCGGATGATTACGCGAATTTTGAACTTCCGCCGGATGCCATGGACGCGGTACTCTACCGCATGGCGTGGCAACTTTATCTCGACGATGATATTTCGGTAGCTACGTCCTACCTGAACCTCTATTATGAGCGACGGGAAGAACTGATGAAGAATTACAAATACGCGCAACCTACATTCAGCGGTGGGTTTACAAGCACTACGGGGTGGTCGTGATGGCAAAGTTTCCAGTACCAAAGCAGCCGGAACGAAAATCGGAACGCTTTGATGGTTTTCGCGGTGTGGATTTTTCCACAGACCCGACGCAGGTAAGCAGCAAGCGCAGCCCGTGGGCACTGAATATGATTTCGGATTCCGGCGGTCATCCGGAAAAGCGCGTTGGATGGCGCACACTTGCGACTGCGGACGGAGCGATTAACGGAATTTTTCATTGCGAACTGAGCGGCGTTGGAAAATTTCTCGTGCACGCCGGGACAATGCTCTACGAATGGAACATGGAAACAAATGTTCTCATTGCGCTGAAATCCGGCATTGCAAACGCAAAAAGTACATGCTTTGTCATGAATGGTAAGGCGTACATCCTGACGGGCAGTGAATTTCTGGTGTATGACGGAACGGACGTGAAATCGGTTTCTGAAATCGCTTATGTTCCGACGACTAGCATTTCCATGAATCCGGCAGGCGGCGGAACGACGTATGAAGAAATCAATCTCATTCAGCCAAAGCGCAAAAACTCCTTTCTTGCAGACGGAGTGTCAAAGGTGTATCAGCTCGATACCACGGAGATTACGGATGTGTTGGAAGTCATCGTGAACGGGAATACCGTGACCGAGTACACGGTGGATACCTCGCTCGGACGCTTGACGTTCACAACCGCACCAGCGAAACCGGCCATAGACGGTCAGGACAACGTATTTATTACGTTCTCCAAAACCGTTTCCGGTTACGCAGACCGGATCTGTAAATGTACCATTGCAACCATTTACGGCGGCGCAGGAAGCGACCGCGTTTTTTTATCCGGAAACCCGGAAATGAAAAGTACGGACTGGGTGTGCTCTCTCAATAATCCGACGTACTGGCCAGATTTCGGATATACGAACATCGGCGCGGACGGCACGGCTATTGTGGGATATGCCAGAATTGGAGACTATCTTGCGATCTTCAAAGAGGACAACCAGCAGGATTCCACCATCTATCTTCGGTACGTCCTGCAAAATTCCTCAACCGGAAAAACCGCTTTCGCGGTCAAGCAGGGAATCAGCGGTGTGGGCGCGCTGGCAAAGCGGGCGTTTGGGTATCTGTTGGACGAGCCGCTTTTTGTTTCGCGTACCGGTATCTATGCGCTGACATCGAATGAGATCACCTATACGCAAGCTGTGCGCAATCGCTCGTATTTTGTGGATGCGAAGCTCACGAAAGAGCCGAACCTCAAAGATGCCATTGCGGCAGTTTGGAAAGGGTATTACGTTCTTTGTGTTGATGGCCGGTGCTACATTCTCGACGGCAACCAGAATAAGGCGTACAAGCCGCAGTCCTACGGCGAATACGTTTACGAATGTTACTACTGGGACAATATCCCTGCACAGTGCTTCATGGTTTGGCAAGGACACCTTTTCTTCGGAACGGAGGACGGTAAGGTTTGCCGGTTCAGTGATGACCGTGAAACTATGGACAGGTATTCGGACGATGGGGAAGCCATTGCCGCAGAATGGAGAAGCAAGGCAACCGACCATGGGGACTTCATGCGGCTGAAAACTCTCGTGAAAAAAGGTTCCGGCATGATGGCAAAGCCTTACGTGCGTTCAAGCGTGGAAGTCATCATCCGCACCGATCAGGACTGGGGAAAGACCGCACGTGTGGAGAACATGAGCGCGTTCGACTTCAATGACGTGGACTATGACAAGTTCTCGTTCGTCACAAACGATTCTCCACAGATGATTCCTTTTAATTCGAAAACAAAGAAATATTCAACGATCCAGATCATTGTGCGAAACACGGAGAAGGATGAAGGGTTCGGCGTTTTCGGTATCATTCTGCGGTATACCGCCGGAAACTATGTGAAGTAGGGGTGAAACATGGGACTTAGTGAACGAAAAATTACCACATGGACAAAACCGATCAGTTCGCTTGCAGATCGTCCGCAGATGTCCGCGGCAGAACTTAAGGCCGCGTTCGACAGCAACGCGAATGAGATCAAGCCAAAGTTCAACGGCTTAGTCGATGATTTGATCGGCGCAGGCGGTGCTTCGGAGATCGGCGCAAACCTCGATGGCGTGGCCGGAACGAATGTGCAGGCGCTTCTTGCGGCGCTCAAGGCACTCATTGATCTGCGCGAGACGACAGCATCGACAGACGAAAAACTGAGCGAGAAGGCCGACCAGACGACCGTAAATAAGACATTCAAGGACATTTCGGTCAACGAAAGCACCGGCGTTGTGACGCTGACCTACGTGGACGGCACGACAAAGGCGGTCAATACATCGCTCAGCAAAATTGCTGTAAATTTCGGGTTCGATGCCGAGACGCAGAAAATCACGTTGATGCTCAACGATGGTACGACGCAGCATATCGATGTGTCTGCGTTTATCAAGGCAAACGAGATCGTGGACAGCGACAACATTGTTGTGACGCGAAACGCGGATGGCACGGTGAGCTTGTCTGTTAAGTCCGGCTCGATCAACGCGGAAATGCTGACAAGCACTATTCTTGATGAGCTGAAAGCTTATCGAGATGCGGCGGCGATCAGCGCGCAGAACGCGGCGGCGAGCGAATCCAATGCGCAGACGTATAAAAACGCTGCGGCAAACTTCTCGCAGTCTACACAAGATGCGCTGAATGAAACGATTCAGCACAAAAATACGGCGTATCGGTATGCACTGGATGCTGCGATAAGCAAAAATGCGGCGGAGGCAAGCGCGACGGAAGCCGGACAGCAGGCCGGTTCTGCGAGCGGCTTTGCGGCCCGGGCGGAGGAAGCTTTGTCCAAGATGGGCGTGCACATCGGCAGTGATGCACCGACGAACGGCGCGAAGCTTTGGATGTGCCCGGTGAACAATCCGCTTGTCATGAATCCGGATCGCGCTACAAGCGACATGACGCAAGAGGTTGGGGTCAATGATTACGGCAAGCTGGTGACGACGGTTGAGGACGGAAGCATCAGTGAGTCGAAACTCGCGCAGGACGTCAAGGACAAGTTTGATGCGCTTTCTGAGGAGATTGCGAATATAGGTGGAGGAGGCGGGCAGGCCGGACAGGACGGCGTAGGCATCCAGTCCGTGGAGCAGACCACC
>JAGBFY010000044.1 GCA_017936245.1 Kiritimatiellia bacterium | reverse complement strand
ATAGCATCCGACATCAACCTTCCCGTCACGAAGGCGCGGTTTGCCAAGCAAATCCGTTCCATTTTCCATCCAGTCGAGCAGCAACCCAGTTCCACGCAGAGGAGAGGAACGTTTCAGCGCAAATGGATGCGGCTCCTTGCCGGTAAACCTGCAGTCTGTCTGCGGAAGCACCAGACATCCGGAATTCTCAAAGCCTTCAGCCACAGCCGCCGTCTCTATTGTTTCATACACGCAATTCGACAGCACCATGTATTTTGAGCTTAGACGACTTACATCCTTCCTGTCACTGTCCGGTCTGGCGTAAAACACCGAATTCACAAATGCGATCGTCTGGGTGGGAGTGCTGTAGTTTCTCGCCGTCAGATAGATGTGGTTGGCGATGAACGAACAGTTTTCAACGCATGTAGTGATCGCTTTGCGCTCAGGCTCGAACATGGCGGCATTGACGTAGCTTCCTTTGATGCTCTCCCATACGCAGTTTGTAACTAGACAGTTGCGGGCGACATCACAGCCGCCGATCATGAAGACGTTGCTCGTGACAAATCCATCGGGATAGGCCACATTCCCCACGGCTCGTGCCATGCTGGCATTCTTCATGTCATGAATGACACACGAATCAATCTCTTTCGCATTAATGCTCGTATCACCGATGTCGCATCTGCTCAGACTTGCGGCCTGATGGGCAGAAGAGCAGGAGTTATCGCGAAACACACAGTTCGTCGCCGCACCATATGAAATTCCGCCTCCGGCACCTCCGTAATTGCCATTGCCGTAATCAGTTGCCACATTGTGGGATATGACACAATCCGTCAGAACTGAAGATCTCGCGCCACCGCCAGCCTTGGCCTTGTTGTAAAGGATATCCGTATCGACCACGGAGCCGTGACTCACGCCGCCGCCGTACACGCTGACATTGCTTGAAACCGTACACCCCTCAACAAAGACGGCCTTATATATGCCGCCACCGTACGCATCCGATGCATGCCTCGTCGCATTTGAAATGACCGTGCAGTTCACCACGGTGCCGCCCCTGATCGCGCCGCCAAGACGGTACGCGGAGTTTCCGTAGAATGTGCAGTTGCTCAGAATGGAATCGTACGCCGCACCACCGCCGGGATTTCCCCAGTTGTTGCCGTTGATGTTCTCCTGTCTGTTGTGCTCAAACGTGCAGTTCACCGCCAGACATCCGCTTACACCGCCAGTCCTGCCTCCACGGTTGTGGGCAAAGTACGAATCGTACACATGACAACTCTCCGCCACCGAACCGGTCCACGCCTCCTTCGCATCCCCAACAGAATGATTGTTGGTAAAAACGCAGTTGTAAAGCGTAGTGCCATATGCGGCGGTGGCATAATGGGATTCATTATTATCGCGGAACACGGAATCGTACACCGTTCCAGTCCGGGCGGGCCCGGCGACCGCACCGCCACCTGCATGGGCTCTGTTACCCGCAAACACGCAATTCGAAACAACCGCACTTCCGCTGCCTAAAAACACACCGCCGCCACGCTGGTAGGCCCATGTACCGATATGGTCTGTCGTGGCATATCCACCCATGACTGTGACATCATGCAATTCACTCTTATTCGCGTTAAGGCAGATGAGACGATACGTACTATCCTTCGCCGTTATGACAACGTCAGCCGGATCGCCAGTCGCACCGATGAACTTCACACCTGTCGTTCTCGAACAAATGAGCGCGGCACCATATCCGGTACCGCTTGCATTGTACAACGGCGCATTAGTGAGCGGGGAAAGATCATATACACCTTTTGAAAGGAATATCTTCTGGTTGGAAATGGTATTCATGATCGCATTTGTAAGAGCCGCAACATCGCCAATCCACGTACCGGAAGCCTCATCGTACGTAGAAGGTATTGTCACATCTGCACCATACACCATTGCACAAAGCGGAACGGAAAATGCCAAAGCGATCTTCCTGATAAACGCACTGTCTTTTGCCATGCTCCTAACTCCTTCTGTTTCTTACTTTGAAACGCAACGCAGGAGAATATAACATGAACTATTTTTTTTTTTTTGTCAAGGTATTTTAACGATTTTTCGCAATTATCAAAATCGCCGCACGGAACCGTGCGGCGATTTAACTGTTTATGTTAAAGTAGATTTATTTCGTTGCGGTCTTGAGCCAATGCTTGAGAACCGCAACCTGACGAATGGAATCTGTATAGGCATCACCTACGGTATTCTCAAGCGTATACCAGCCTTTGTACCCTGAAGCCGCCATCGTCTTTACGATCTTCTCGTTTGGCACTGCGCCAAGGCCAAGCGTCGCATACTTGCGGTTGTTTTCAGGCGTCTGGTCCTTGAGATGCACGTGCGCAACGCGATCCTTGGCATAAGCCATCATCTCAAGAATGTCTTCGCCGCGTCCAGCGTAGTAGAGGTTGCCGGAGTCAAGCGCGAACTTAAGCTCAGGAATCTCATCGAGAAAACGCTTGAGGTACTTCATGTGGGAACCAGGGTTCTGAGGGCCGCCGAAATCCTCCACCGTAATCGTGATTCCGCGCTTCTTTGCCTCAGCAACAAACATCTTCATGGAGCTGAGATCCTTTGCAAATTCAGCCTCTTCATCTCCGCCCTTTGTGAAATGCGATGGCACCACCATCACACGCGGCACTCCATACTTCACGGCCTGATCGAGACAACGCTTGCAGTCCGCAGCGCCATTGTCTTCGCCGAGCATTTTCGGAAAGAAATAGAAGTTGATCGGCTTGAGCTTCGTTGCGGCGAGTATGGGCAGGTCCTTGTCATCCGGCCCAATATCAAATCCGCGCACTCCAAGATCATAGAGCTTGTCCGCAGCCTCAGCAAGCGTTATCCCCTGCTGCTTGGCAGTGTTCCGGATGAAATGGGCGAACACGGAGATGTTGGGCTGCTCTGCTGATGAACACTGGCAGTCGCAGCACATGGAGCAGCAACCGGCGAGCATT
>JAGBFY010000441.1 GCA_017936245.1 Kiritimatiellia bacterium | reverse complement strand
GGCGAACGCCTCATACGTCCAGCCTTTGTCGGTGGGAACCCGACGGTGCATGAATCTGCCGCCCTGCGGATTCGTCGCATTGAGCGTGAACACGACTCCATCCACCGGAACACCGTCCCACGCTTCAGCGTTCGCAAGAAACTCCTCCGGAGACGAACGCAACACATCCCACCCGTATGCAATCACACGGCTTCTCGCCTCGGCAACGGCTGAAAACACAACCGCCGCAGAAAAAAGCAGAGCGGTCCTCATAGTGATGTTCTTCATCTTTTCAACAACCTCTTTATCTTATGGAAAGCACAGTGCCGACAGGAGCTGAAAATCCGCCGATCTCGGCGAATCCATCAGCATCCGCATCAGGATTGTAGGCGAACGTCATTGACGTCGTTCCTCCGGCCGTAAACGAATACGCTCCGGAAGTTCCATCACTTACGTCTGCATACTCTGTACCGTTCTTCGTTACGGACAGCACGCCGCTACCATTGACGGTCAGCCCCATCGTGTGCCTTATCTGACGACCTTCGGGGACACGCCAGGCAAGCTCGAGCTTCCCTTCCGGGATCTGGATCTTACCGTTCTTCTCCACAACTGCGGGATCCACCTCCGTCACCGTTATCCGGCTTCCGCCGAGGGTTTTCGCGTAATGTCCGCGCCAATCGGCATCAAGTGCACCAAGATCACGCGCTCCGTTGAACACGCGCTGCCCCCCATAGACATCCTTCTCGGTGCGGACGGACGCATCTTCATCCGTCAGAGGTATCACGTCAATCGCGGCATTTTCTCCGATCACAGGACGATAGTCTGCATCCACGACAAGCGCGGCGCTGTTAGTCAATATGCAGTCCTCGCATTTAGCCGCTTCAACGCCAGATGTCGAAAGTGCGGCGGATCGGCGCATTTTCACGTTCGAATGAATACGTCCGAGAAGAAGACAATCCACGACAAGAACTTTTTCGCTATCGGTAGGATATACCAGACAGTAGCCTTGACCTCCGTTCGCACTTTTCTGATTGGCTCCGATAGTGCAGTTCGTCATCATGACAAAGTAGTCGAAAGGTCGATCGCCCTGGTTCCAGTCGGCGATGCACGAGTCGTGGTAGCTGACGCGCGTCACGGATGAACGGGTAATTGCGCGGTTGTGGAAGAAACGGCAACGCTTGAAGTTGGCGGCATATCCCGCACCGCCGTACATAGCCATGCAGTTCGATATCACGCAGTCCTCAACAAATGAAAGTGCGCTTCCGACGCCAAGCACACCGCCGCCAAAAGCGCAGTCTTCCTGCTTGGAATTGCCGTTCGTACGACCATTCCTCAAAGTGAACCCCTTCAGCTTTGCTCCGGCAGAAAGGAACACGCACCTGACGGCGTTAGATCCGAGACCGAGCTGCACGTCATACTCCTCGCTTGCCGATGCGCCGACGATATGGGTTGCGTCAGCTCCTTCATCCGATACAAGAGCGACTCCCTTCGGCACAACGACACGCGATTGGATTACCGCTTCACCGTCTCCAGGGCCGGCGTCTTTCTCGTTGTACATGCCTTCTTCAGCATAGTCGCCCGGCGCCGCGTGCACGGTGTCGCCCGCAATCACTGCGGATGTCATTATCCTTTTAAGGGTTCTCTTCGGCGTTTCGGGAGTGTACCCGTCGTTTGTGTCGTCGCCAAGCGTAGCATTCACATACCAGTTCGTCGAGAATACGGCATCAATGCACGCCACCTGACCGGCGGAGAACATAGAAGGTGCCGTGTATGTATAGGACGATCCCTCGGAATATGTTCCGTTCTGAAGCATAAAGCCAATCAAATTCCGTCCGCAATCCGCAGCCTTCGTAATTGTTACGGAAGATTCCGGCATTACCGTATTTGTCAGCGAAGCCGATCCTCCAACGCTCAACGCACCCGAACCGGCATCCACGGCAAGCGCGATTGCGGACGGCTGCTGGTATGCGCCAGCAGTTGGACAACCTTCAATGAAGTTGAGAGCATTTCCCATAATATCGAGATTTGCGAACTTCCAGTAATTTTCAGGATCAGCATCTCCCGCGCCGAACGCCGGGGAATCAGAGCGCAAGCGGTAGTCGTCAACATCGGCATCAACAAACTTACCGGAGGCATTCACAGCAAGCACACCTGAATGAACCGCATTGACATGTCGCTTTCCTTTGTATGTCGAGAAATACACCCTTGAGCCGCTACCGAGTGTATACGCATCTTTATCAGTATCTTCTGAAGTGCGGAAAATGCTGTATGTAGTATAGCCTCCTGCCACATCTGCACCACCAGATTTCGTTGTCCAATTGTCAAGGAAGCTACACCTTACCGATAATCCTCCACGCTGGATGCTGCCGGCTGAAACGTTGTTGGAGATTATGCAGTCGGCTATCACTCTGTCGCTCACGTCCAGCGCGCAATGCAATACCGCACCCGAATCACCTGCGCAACCGCCTGTAAGCGTAAAACCCTGCACTACTGACGGTACATCCATTCCTATACAGGCATAGGCCTTACCTTCATCGGAGCTATCTGCTGATTCGCCACGAATGAATGTCACTTCAGGGCCATCAAGAGCTACAACTCTCACACGCCTGTAACCGCTACTCGTAACTTTAAGTCGACGTCCTGTAGCAGAATCAGCGATTCCTCCTTCACAATAATCGCCTGGTTTTGCACATATTACAGAATACTCAGGATTCTCATTACTTTTTCCTGTCGGAAGCGCTTCAACAGCGGCCTGAAGTGTCCTGTACGGATGATTCCAACTGCCGATATCCTCTCCCTCATAGTCATCATTGCCGTTCACCGCATCTGCGTAGATGATCTTTGAGGCGTACACCGGCTTAAGTGTCATCTTTCCTGCCGGTGGAGGCATCACGCCAACCCAACCATCCATGGTAGGAACACGCACCGACAAACCTGTCGACGATGAATACCATACTATGTTCGAGATTGTGGCATCGACAACCTTCAGCTTGAACATGCAGGG
>JAGBFY010000440.1 GCA_017936245.1 Kiritimatiellia bacterium | reverse complement strand
GTCTGCGCTTTGCTGACGCGTTCGAGAAGGCGGGAGGCCATCTCAGGCTTTGGCGCGACAACCTGCGCGGACACCACCCGCACGGCCTTGAGCCCGGCGAAGGGGCGGTGTTCGTAAACTTCTTCAACAACGCGAAATAGCGTACGGACTTTCCAGTATGATACCCGGTCTCTGGAAAACTCGTGGTTGCATATAAAATGCCAATCTGATATATTACTGAGTCACCGATGACTTCTAACGACGAATATGTTCTTACACTCCTGCAGGAGCAGGGGTTTCTCTCTGTCGATCAGGTCGCCGCCGCGGCGAACTCGATGCATGAGGGCAGCGAGACCACGCTTGACGTGCTGGTCTCGTCTGGCGTTATTTCACAGGATGACGTGCTCGGCATCATAGCGGAGCAGTTCGGCATCAAGTACTGCCATATCGATCCTGGCGCAATTGATACGGAGATCACCAAGATACTTCCGGCGGAGCTTGCGCGCAAGTACGGCGTTGTGCCGGTGATTGGCGACGACGATTCGCTTACTGTCGCGCTGACGGATCCGATGGGGTATGATGCTGTCGACTCGTTGCGCTATGTGCTGCATGGGCGCGACGTTCAGGCGATTCTCGCCCCTCTTGACGAGCTTCATGCAGCGATGGAGTGTCTGTATCCCAGCGGTGCCGATTCCGTGGAAACCCGTACGGACGACGAGTTCGGCGGCGTTGACGAGAACTCCGACGGCGATGGCGACGATGCTCCCGTAATCAGGCTTTGCTCGATGATCATCTCCAACGCAATCAAGATGAAGTGTTCCGATATTCATCTTGAGCCGATGGAGAAGGAGTTCCGTGTGCGCTACCGCATCGATGGAGCTCTCAGGAAGATGGACTCGCCGCCGAAGCGTCTGCAGGGCGCGATCCTCTCGCGCATCAAGATCATGTCGAAGATGAAGATCTCCGAGAAGCGCATCCCGCAGGACGGCCGCATTCAGGTGAAGGTCAATGGACGCGACCTCGACCTTCGTGTGAACTCGGTACCGACGAACCATGGCGAGTCGATTGTCATGCGTATTCTCGACAAGTCTAACCTCTCGCTCGGTCTTCCGCAGCTCGGCTTCCTTTCCGACGACCAGAACAAGTTCGAGCGCCTTATTCACCTTTCCGACGGCGTGGTGCTCGTGACGGGTCCTACCGGTTCCGGAAAGACGACGACCCTTTATGCCTGTCTCGGGCAGATAAACCTTCCCGACCGCAAGATCATTACGGTTGAAGACCCTGTCGAATATCAGATGAGCGGCATCAACCAGGTGCAGGTGAACCGCGATGTCGGTCTTGACTTCTCGGCGGCTCTCCGCTCGATTCTGCGTCAGGCACCGAACATCGTGATGATCGGTGAGATTCGTGACTCGGAAACCGCCGACATCGCCATGGAAGCGGCTCTCACGGGTCACTTGGTGTTCTCCACGCTCCACACGAACGACGCACCGTCCGCGGTGACGCGTCTCACGGATATGGGCGTGAAACCGTTCCTCGTGGCATCCGCGCTTCGTGCTGCGATGGCACAGCGTCTCGTACGCGCCATCTGCCCGAAGTGCAAGACGGAGTACACGCCCACCGAACGTGACCTCAAGATGCTTGGCGCGATCGCGAAGACGCGTCCCGACCACATGTACGTCGGCGCAGGCTGCTCCGCCTGCAACGGCGGATACAAGGGACGAAAGGGCATTTTCGAGATATTTGAGATTGACGATACGATACAGCGTCTCATCTTCGACCACGCACCGGCAGGAGTCCTGCGCGAACGCGCCCGCGAGATGGGCATGCGCACCCTGCGCGAGGACGGTATGCTCAAGGTCGCGTCCGGAATGACCTCCCTCAAGGAAGTCATTCAGGCCACCATGGGCGACGCGGACTAACAGACGACTGGCCGCCGCCAGACAGAAAGGAATCTTAAAATGACGGAAATTACAGTAAACGATCTTCTTGGAGCGACGATTGAATACGGCGCTTCCGACCTTCACATCCGCGCAAACATGCCGCCGGAACTGCGTGTCCATGGCGAACTCCAG
>JAGBFY010000439.1 GCA_017936245.1 Kiritimatiellia bacterium | reverse complement strand
CGGTCTGCGCACGCGAATGCACCGGCTGCGGATACTGTGAAGAGGTGTTCGGCAAGGTATGCCGCACTGTTGAACCGTTTGGCGAGAGGGGTTGATTGTACGGGAGGGATTTGGTAGAATTTCACGCAAATTTTCAATGAAAGGCTGACAAGATGAAGAAACTCATGGCATTTTCCGTTGCGGCGGCGGCGCTTTGCGCCTTTGCGGCTGACAAGGTGGCGATCAAGTTCGAGATTCCGCCGCCTCATTCGAGCGGTACCCCGAAAGAGGTGAAGAGCGACAACCTCGAGCCTGATCCGGGTCCCGGCAAGTATCGTGCGCCCATCATGGTTCCGGCGGGCTTCGACAAGAAGCTCACCACAGAGGATACGGTCGTCACCACGTCTGAAGAGGCCGTCACCGGCGATAACGAGTATGTCGTTGATGCGGATAAGACACCTGACGCGACCTGCATGCTTCAGCTCCCCGGCGGTGTCCAGTGGGTTCAGCTCGACCTCGGCGCCGAAAAGACCGTTTCCGCCGTTTGCGTATGGCACGATCAGGGTGATGACCGCGTGTACAAGGATGTGATCGTCCAGCTCTCCAACGACGCCAAGTTTGCGACAGGCGTCACGACCATCTTCAACAACGACCACGACAACACCTCCAAGCTCGGCAAGGGTACCGATAAGGAGTATCGTGAACGCAACGATGGCCGTCCGATCGACGGAAAGATGACCAAGGCTCGCTATGTGCGATGCTACTCTGCGGGTTCTACTTCCGAGCCTGTGAACAACTACGTAGAGATCGAGGTTTTCGGAAAGTAATCCGGATATCGTACAATGGCACGAATCTCCGAGATTGCATTGGAGTTCTGTGGACGCGGCGGCAAGCGATTGCGGCCGCGTCTTTGCAAGGCGGCGTATCTTTCAGCGGGCGGGGATCCGTCCTCGCGTCTCATAGATGAGGTCTGCGAAGCTGTCGAGTGTTTTCATAAGGCGTCGCTCATCCATGACGACATTCAGGATTGTGATGAGGAACGCTACGGGCAACCGACCGTCTGGAAAGAGTACGACCTTCCGGTTGCAATCGCCGCAGGGGATTGGCTCGTGGCGCATGGCTATGAGCTGATCGCCGATTCCGGCTTCGCCAATGCGCTTGATATGATGAAGGCGACTGTCCGGTCCCATGTGGCGCTCTGCGAAGGGCAGGGCGACGATCTCATGGGGAATC
Organism: Kiritimatiellia bacterium; assembly: GCA_017936245.1. Classification (GTDB taxonomy): domain Bacteria; phylum Verrucomicrobiota; class Kiritimatiellia; order RFP12; family UBA1067; genus UBA1731. The sequence goes on along the minus strand of JAGBFY010000439.1, from coordinate 546 downwards.
CGGGTGCGGCGGATGCCGATTACGTTTCCATCTGTGAACGAAAGACGGGCGAGGCATTCGCTCTCGCAGCGGAGCTTGGCGCTCTTGCGGCGGGTGTGGACTCCGCTCCCTACCGCCGTTACGGACTTGACTTCGGGGTGCTTTTCCAGCTGAAGGACGATCTTTCCGACGGAGAGGCTCCTGATGGAGTGCGTGAACTTGCCGAAAGGCTTGAAAAGGAACTGTCGGCGACAGATGTTTGCCGCAAACTTGGCGAATGGTACAGAATTGATGAAGGCTAAAGGTTTGAGTCTGTTGAGTGGCGGTCTGGATAGCCAGCTTGCCGTGAAGGTGCTTCAGGACGCAGGTGCATATGTCGAAGGCGTATGCTTTGAGACTCCGTTCTTCGCCGTGGGCGCGGCAAAACGCGCCGCAGAAGCTCTTGGCATAAAGCTTCACGTTGTGGACTTCACCGAGGATGAGTGCCGTCTCATCGAGAATCCTCCACACGGATTCGGCGGCGCCATGAATCCATGCATCGACTGTCATGCCATGATGATACGCCGT
>JAGBFY010000438.1 GCA_017936245.1 Kiritimatiellia bacterium | reverse complement strand
GCCTCTCGGTCGCTCTCCGCGAACTCGGCGGGGAACTGGGCAAGAAGAAGGTGTTCATCGTCACCGACTCTTTCCTCTACGAGAACGGCTATACCAAGCCGATCGAGAAGTCCCTCGAGCAGCAGGGGATAATGTTCACGACGTTCTCGAACGTCGCCCCCGATCCGACGCTCGCCTGTGCCAAGGAAGGCGCGAAGCTGATGGCCGGTTTCAAGCCGGATGCGATCATCGCCGTCGGCGGCGGTTCGGCGATGGACGCCGCGAAGATCATGTGGGTCCTCTACGAGCACCCCGAGGTGGACTTCCTTGATATGGCGATGCGCTTCATGGATATCCGCAAGCGCGTCTACACGTTCCCGAAGATGGGCGAGAAAGCATACTTCATCTGCGTGCCGACCTCCGCCGGAACAGGTTCCGAGGTCACTCCGTTTGCCGTCATCACGGATGAGACGACAGGCGTCAAATATCCGCTCGCCGACTACGCGCTTATGCCGAACATGGCGATTGTTGACGCAGACATGATGATGTCCGCACCTCCTGGCCTCACCAGCGCATCGGGTATCGACGCGGTGTCGCACAACCTTGAAGCGTATGCCTCGATGCTCGCAACGGATTACACCGACGGTCTTGTGATCCGCAGCCTGAAGATGATCTTCGAGAACCTCCCCGCGGCGTACGATTCCGCAGTCACGAAGGTCCCGAACCCGATCGCCCGCGAGAAGATGGCAAACGCCGCCACCATGGCAGGCATGGCGTTCGCGAACGCGTTCCTCGGCGTGATGCACTCGATGGCGCACAAGCTCGGTGCGTTCCACCACATCCCGCACGGCATCGCAAACGCGCTGATGATGGAAGAGGTTATCCGTTTCAACGCCGATCCCGTTCCGCGCAAGATGGGCACATTCCCGCAGTACGAAGCGCCTCACACCCTCGAGCGTTACCTCGAAATCGCCGATGCGCTTGGCGTCACCGGCAAGTCCAAGGGGGAGAAGTTTGAGAACTTCATCAAGAAGGTGCGTGGTCTCCTCGATCGCGTGGGCATCAAGCGGACGATCCGCGACTACGTGCCGAACGAGCAGGACTTCCTGAATCGCCTCGATGCGATGGTCGAGCAGGCATTCGACGACCAGTGCACAGGTGCGAACCCGCGCTATCCGCTGATGAGCGAGATCAAGCAGATGTATCTCAACGCGTATTACGGCAAGCACGTCAACGTTTGAGTTGTCAGTTGTTAGTGGTCAGTATTTAGTTAGGAGATTTGAAATGAAGAAGAAAACAGAAGAAGTTGTGAAAGTGAAGAAGGTTGGAAGGCCGCCCAAGGCGGCCAAAGCCGAGAAGCCGGCGGCGAAGCTTGTCGCAAAGAAGGACGGCATCCTTCTTGAACGTACGGACAAGGTTGTCTCCCGCGACAAGAATACGGTTCTGAAGATATTCGGACCGAGCTACAAGGTGAGTGCGATCCTGAATGAAGCCATGAACGAGGCGCGTGCCGCCGAGACCGGACTTCCCGTGGCGAAGGTGCTTGAGGTCCTCAAGCTGCGCGACCACTGGTGCATCCGCCGCGAGTGGGTTGAGGGCAAGACTCTTGCGGACGTGATGGCGTCCGACAAGAAGAACCTCATGAAGTACCTCAAGCAGTTCGTTTCGATCCAGTGCGAGATATTTTCGAAGACGTCCGAGCGCATGGGCAACCTTGTTGACAAGCTCGACAAGCAGATTTCCGCCTCTCCGCTTCCGAAGGAGACGCGCTACGACCTGCACATGAAGCTTCAGGGCTTCACGCGCGGCAAGGCTCTGTGCCACGGCGACTTCAACCCGACGAACGTGATCATAACGCCGAACGGCGACTGGCGCGTCATCGACTGGAGCCATGTGCGCCTTGGCGATCCGCTTGCAGATGTCGCCCGCACGTACCTGCTCTTCTGGCTCTCGGGTCATGTTGCGGCGGCGGAGAAATACATGGCGCTCGCCTGCGAGGCGCTGAAGGCCAAGATCTCCGACGTGCAGAAGTGGCTTCCGGTCGTTGCCGCGGCTGAATCCGCCAAGGAGCAGACCGCGAAGAACCATGAGCTGCTGCTGCACTGGGCTTCGGTTGTCGATTACGAGTAAAGGTATCCAATGCAAATTCCCCGCGGCATGCAAACGCCTGTCTATACGATCGAAAACGAATGTCAGGATTGCTACAAGTGCGTAAGGCACTGCCCTGTGAAGGCGATCCGCATCGTGAATGCGAAAGCAAGCGTTATACAGGATTCGTGCGTGGCATGCGGGGAATGCGTGAAAGTCTGCCCGGCGCATGCGAAGAAGATCCGGAACGATTTGCCCCGGATAGAATCACTCCTTGCGTCGGGCGACCGATTGTGTGCATCTGTCGCTCCCAGCTACAAAGGATATTTCAAAGGGGTGTCCATCAACCGGATTGCGGCCGCGCTGATCAAATGCGGATTTTCGCATGTAAGCGAAACCGCTCATGGGGCGGAGGCTGTAAGCGGTAATATATCCCGTATCCTTCCCGGATGGAAACCGTCTTTAATGATATCAAGCGCGTGTCCCGCGTGTGTGGACTACGTCAGGAGATACAAACCGGGCTATGCGCGTTTCATATCTCCCGTGCCGTCTCCGCTTGGTGTTCATTCGGCGATTCTGCGCGAAAGCCTTGGCAATGACGTAAAGGTGGTGTTCTTTGGCCCGTGTGCGGCAAAGAAGAACGAATCCGACAGAGATGAAAGCGGTGTCGACATTGCGCTCACCTTCCGGGATCTTGACGCTCTGCTTCTCCGGCATGGAATAAATCTGGATTCTGTAGGTGAGATCCCAGATTCCGGTCTTGCGCTCGGTCCTGCGGCGGAAGGGCGTTTCTATTCGATCGAGGGTGGGATGAACGATACGCTCCGGGATGGGTCGGGAAGCGCCAGATACGTTTCTCTCTCCGGAATAGACAGTCTGAGAAGGCTTCTTGACGGATTTGATCCTGATGACATTCGTGATATCGACGGGAACGGTTCGGCTGACCCTGTCCACAGGATATTCGTGGAGTGTCTGGCGTGTCCGGGAGGTTGTGTGAACGGTCCGGCGATGTGCGCAGGCGGAGGAGGTCTCGCAACGCTGTTTGCGACAGATGCTTCCGCAACGCTCAAGGCAAGCTGTTTCCGGAAGGGAACAGAATGCCATGCCGCCGAATTCCCGCCTGAACCGGTCAAGGAGGAGACCCCGGACGAAAGCGCCATTCAGGAAGCGTTGCACAGGATAGGGAAGTTTCGCCCTGAAGATGAGCTTAACTGTGGGGCCTGCGGATATGATTCGTGTCGCGATTTCGCGAGGGCACTTCTTTCGAAAAAGGCTGAAGAGGCGATGTGCCACAACTATCTGAGGCGTAATTTCGAGCGTACCTCAAACGCTCTCATAAAGTACATACCGGCGGCTGTCGTGATCGTAGATGACAATCTTCTTGTCACCGAGGCGAACGCCAGATTCGCAGAGCTTGCCGGAGTTGCCGAGATATACGAAGCGATTGGCGGGATCGGCGGGCTTCACATAGCAAAGACTCTCCCTGAACTCGAACCTCTTTTCAGGACGGTTCTCGGAAGTGAAACCGATCTTACGAGATACCGCCAGCATTATGGGGAACGCATTGTGAACGTGAGCGTGTTCCCCATAGCGAAAGGCAAGTTCGTTGGAGCCGTGCTGCAGGATGTCACGACGAATGAGTTCAAGCGGGAACAGGTGTCTGAACGGGCGCGTGAAGTCATAAGGAAAAACGTAATCACTGTTCAGGAGGTGGCGCGTCTTTTCGGCGAACATATCGCGGAGACGGAAGTTATGCTGAACGAGATTGCCGGAACCTATGAATCGTCCGGCGCCCCCATAAAGCTTCGCAGCACCGTTATGGCATCGGACGGAATCAATGACTGACGATCCTTTCATAGAGGCCGAATACTGCCAGTTCACAAAGAACGGACAGGCCGCCTGCGGCGACAACGTGCAGATAATGAAGCTCGATGACGGAAGGCGTCTGCTTGCTGCCGTATGCGACGGACTCGGCAGTGGAGTGAAGGCAAATGTCATGGCGAACATGACGGGCGTTATGTCGCTTCGCTTTCTGGAGTCCGGCATTGTCGATATCCGTGAGGGGATGGAAATCATCATGGATTCTCTCCCCATGTGCTCGGTGCGAAAGATAAGCTATTCGACATTCTCTCTTCTCGATTGGCGTCTGGGGGAGTTGGGTCGCATCATCGAAATGGGGAATCCTGCGTACATCCATCTCCGTGGAACGGAAGAGGTGCAGTGCGTGTGCGAACGGAAGATAGTTTCGAAGCACTGGCCGGACAGGGAGGTGCGCGAGGCTGATATCGACATCAGTACCGGGGACAGGATAATTCTCTGCTCGGATGGCGTTACGCAAGCGGGACTGGGTTCAGGCGGCGATCTTGCGTTCGGCTGGAGACGCCGCGGTGTGTTGGCCTGTGCGCAGGATGCGATTCGCGCCAATCCCGACATTTCGGCGAAGGAGCTTGCGCGAGTCATTGCCGAGCGGGCGCGTGACATTGTTCCCGGCGGATGCCTCGACGACATTACATGCTTTGTGTGCTATCTGCGTAAACCCCGTCTGATGCGTGTGCTTTCAGGCCCGCCGTTCTACAAAGAGCGAGATGCCGAGTTCGCTTCCCTCGCCAAGGCATTGGGGGAGGAGCATACTCTTGTCTGCGGGGGTACGACGGCAAACATACTTGAGCGGGAGTTAGGCCGTCGTATTGAGATATCGATGGACGATATTCGCAAGGCGGGCAAGATGCCGCCTGCAGGAACGCTTAGAGGCGTGGCCAAGGTCACGGAGGGAGTCCTCACGTTGACACGGGTTACGGAAGAGCTGGATGACGGGAATTCCGCTGAAGGGCAACCAGGACCGGTGAGTCTGATCCTTCAGATGTTCGATGCGCATGACGCTGTTGAGTTTCTTGTCGGCACTATGGTGAACGAGATGCATCAGGAGCCGAGCATGCCGCAGGATCTTGACATCCGCAGGACGGCGATACGCCGTCTGGCGAACATTCTGCGTCGTCAATACCGCAAAAGGGTGTCGGTGAAATTTTTCTGACAGTCACGAGGAAAAGAAAATGGACAAGGTCAAAGTGGAAATCTGTTGTGGAACTTCATGCTATCTGCTTGGAGCGTCAGAACTCGTCGATATTGAGCTGCGGCTTTCGCCGGACATTCGAGGGTGCGTAGAGATAACGGGAAGGCCTTGTCTTGAACTCTGCGAAAGGGAGAACATCGGACAGGCACCGTATGTGCGTTTCAACGGAAACGAGATAATGTGCGCAGCAACGCCAGAGAAGGTGATGGCGAGAATCGTTGAACTTGCCGGAGAGGGAGGCTCGTCATGCTGAACGCCGCGCAGCTGATACGCCGTGAACTCCTCATAAGGATTGTGCGTGCGTTCGATAACGGTACGTTACGTTCTGAGCTTGACAGGATTCCGGTGCGGCTTCGTCCCAAAAACGCCGCATCAAGCCGTTGCTGCGTCTATCATGACCGTGCCGTGATCAAGTACCGGCTAATGGCGTTGCTTGGAATTTCCGCCGATGATGAGACAGACGAGTCCAAGCCGCTCAAGGAGTATTTCGACGATGTCACCGGCGATGCGGAATCGTGCACTTCAGATGCCGGGATGGTCAAGCCGCAACAGCAGCCGCTCACCGTCTGCGGACCAGCATGCAGCGGATGTCCGGCGGCGGCCGTCGTATCCACTGCCAACTGCCGCGGATGCTTTGCGCGTCCCTGCACCACCGCCTGCCCTAAAGGAGCGATAGAGATCGTCGGCGGCAGGTCTGTGATAGACCAGACGAAATGCATCAAGTGCGGCAAGTGCATCAATGCCTGTCCGTATCATGCGATAGTGAAGACGACTGTTCCGTGCGAGGAGGCGTGTCCGGTAGGGGCGATCAGGAAGAATGCGGATGGTGTTGCCGAGATTGATTTCGCTAGATGCATTTCATGCGGAAAATGCTTCAACGCGTGTCCGTTCGGTGCAGTCATGGAGCGTTCGCAGATCCTTGGCGTGCTGTCGGCCATGGCTCGGGGCGAAGAGCTTGTGGCCATGGTAGCGCCTGCCGTCTCTGCCCAGTTCCCGGGAACTGTTGAACAGCTGATGGGAGCCGCTCTCAAGGCCGGGTTCACTGATGTCATGGAAGTGGCGCTTGGCGCCGAGATCACCACGGCAAAGGAGACCGCCGAGTTTCTGGAACGCATCAATCACGACCCAAATACGTTGATGACAACCTCATGCTGTCCGGCGTATGTCAATCTCATTGCGAAACATCTGCCGCAATTTGTCGGACATGTGTCGTCGACGCAAAGTCCGATGGTGTATGCAGCTGAAATGGTTCGCACAGAGCATCCATCTGCCAGAACTGTTTTTGTTGGGCCGTGTATCGCAAAACGATGCGAGGCAAGACGCAAAGGCATAGATTTTGTCCTGTCGTTCGAGGAGTTCGGAGCCATTCTTGCAGGACGCAAGATCGATATCATCGGATGTGAACCGCTTGAGCGCAGACGTGCGGCGGATGCGTCGGCTCGCAACTTCGCCAGAAGCTGTGGCGTCACTGAGGCCGTGCTGAAAGCGGCAACCGCCGAAATCCCCGGCTTTGAGCTCAAGTCCAAACAGATTGATGGAATCGACCGCAAAACGCTTGGCGTACTCAAGCTTCATGATCTTGGAAAGCTTCCCGGGAATTTCATTGAGGTCATGGCTTGCCAGGGCGGATGCGTGAACGGTCCTTGCTCGCTGCGCAAATGAAATGACTTGTCACGGCAAAGCGCTTGACCGAAAGATCGGACAGAACGCCACTGATGGAGAAGGGACTTGTCGAAAGAACCGATCCCGAAAATCCGATGTCGCCCAGGCAGGAGTACAAGCTAGCATGAGTTACTGTATCAATAGAGCTGTATCAATAATCTCTGACCCTTTTGCTCCAATGAGAACACGGTTTGGACTGATTCTCAAGATTACGGAGCGGACGAAATCTATCCCATCCATTTACCATATCCCCACCCGTACAACGCGCAGCTTGCGCGTTGCATTTTGTAGGGTCCCTTCACGAATCAACAGAAATCATCCAATTAATCAATCCTCTACCCGTTCTTTTTAACTTATCTCACTTTCCCAAAGG
>JAGBFY010000437.1 GCA_017936245.1 Kiritimatiellia bacterium | reverse complement strand
TCGGCCGCCATTGCGGCAATAAGGCTTCCGCGATCGGGGAACGTCTCATCGCGGTCATCTATCAGCACAAAGTCGTTTCCGGCCCCATGCATCTTGGTGAAGCGTACCTTTTTCATTGCTGACCTCCAAATATCGACCAGAACGCGGATGTGGAGACATCAGGCGTATCAGGTGTATCATTGCCGCCCGTCAACTTGACGAGATCCGCAAGGATATTCAACGCCTCGGTCAGAACCACATCGTCTTTCTTCTTATCCTTGTCCTTACTTGAAGCGAACTCGTCATCTGCGAACTCCTCATCCCCGAATTCCGCAGCATCCTCGGCCTTGCGCATCTCGCGTTCTTCGCGCATCTGCGCAAGACGCTTGTTGCGTTCAAGGGAAACCGTTTTGGACTCGGAATTCTCACGGAAGAGCTTCACGAGCTTCATGTGGGCGGCATATTTCGGGTTTGACTTCAGCCGCTCCGCAGAAATGGCCTTAAGCGCTCCGACATAGCCGTTGAGATTCCACACCTGCGGATGCGGCGCACCGCCGACACGCGTCCACGGAAGCGCATTCGGAAGCTTATCCTCGCCTATGTCCAGCTCCTCGAGGAAGCTCGGGAGATTGATATCAGCCTCGACACCTTTAACCTGAGTGGAGCTGCCGTTTATCCGGTAGAAGCGGGATGTCGTAACCTTGACGGAGCCGTACTTCTCCGGTCCGATGCGGGATATGACCTCCTGCACCGTCCCCTTTCCGTGCGTGGAATGGTCACCTATGACAATAGCGCGTCCGGTATCCTTGAGAACTCCCGCGACAATCTCAGAGGCGGATGCGGATGCACGGTCGGTGAGAACAATCAAAGGTTTGCGGTACGCAAAGCAAGGCTGATCGCCGAACACAGGCAGAGCCTGAAGGCCTCGCGGATCGCGGATAAGCACCACCGGAAGCGGATTGCCGCGGTAGGACGGCCAAAGGAAGAGCTGGGCGAGGAATACCGCCTCCGGAAGCGCACCGCCTCCGTTGCCTCGAAGGTCAAGGATCATGCCGTCCGAATTGATTGCATTGAAGTGCGCCACATGTTTCGCTACGTCAAAAGAGCATGAACGGAACGAAGGATCATCGGTCTGCTTGTCGAAGGTGCGGTAGAAGCCAGGAAGCTTAACGTATCCGAACTTGTTGGTAACGCCGTTCATCACGACCTTCTCCACGCGCCCTGTCGCCGCCTGCTCCTCAAGCTTGATTTCGTCACGTATGATTGCGATGCGCTTGCGCGTCGCGCCAGACGGATCGCTGCGCGGGATGACCTCAAGCACTACCTTGGATCCCTTCGGTCCGCGTATCTTCTTGATCGACTTGCGCATCGGCTTGTACATGACATCCTCGATCGGGCCGTCACCCTGCCCTACACCGACAATCTTGTCGCCGCGCTTGATGCGTTTGTCGCGATCCATCGGCCCACCCTTCATGACCTCCACAATCTTGAGCGCACCGTCATCCATGGAAAGCACCGCTCCCACTCCGCACAGGGAAAGCGACATATCCATGTCGAAATCCTCCTTGCGGGTTGGCGTCATGTAGTCCGAGTGGGGGTCATACGCCTGGCAAACAGCGCTCATATACCGCTGGAATACGGTTTCCTCATCAGGTTCAGTAAGG
>JAGBFY010000436.1 GCA_017936245.1 Kiritimatiellia bacterium | reverse complement strand
CTATCCCGACGGGCGCAACCAGTACTATGGCGTGGTGGATGGCGTCACGCACCAGCCGAAGGACGGATTCCGCGCCCTTCAGGCTATGGGGTGGCTCTGCGACGGACTTCGTCCGGAACCGAAGCATTTCCTCTATTTCCGTACCTATACGCACAAGGAGTTCTGCGACCTCATCCCCTATGCCAACGTCAGGACGGCGGCATTTGACCGTAAGGGAGTGCCGGTGCTGGCGTTCTGGCAGACGCAGCATGTCGAGCTGAATGCGCCGCCTCTTTATGGTTCAGTGGAGATATCCTTCGCCGCCGGCATGAACCAGATTAAGGATCCGATCCTGATCGATCCTGTGCGCTGCAAGGTATGGGATGTCCGCTCTCTCATGAAAGAAGCGCCACGTCAGGTCGGCTTCAACATCCTGGAAGGGATATACGTGCTTGACTATCCGCTCTTCCTGACGGACCGTTCAGCGCTGGCGATGTGAAGAGAAATGGGTGAAGGGTGAATAGAAAAGAGTTTTGTGGTTAAAAGTGTAAAAACAGAAGGAGGACGAGATGAAGAAAAAACTGATAATTGCAGCAATGTCGGTATGCGCCATTGCCGGAGCAATAGCAGAAGAACCGCCGGAAGCTGGGGCGGTTGCTTTCGCCGTTGAAGAGACATTTCCTGAGGTGAACTTCATTGGCGTTGAAGGAGCTCCTTCTTCATCAAGTCTCTTGGTCGTCAACAATGACTTTCCGTCTCCATTCACGAATGGTGTAGCATGGAGTGACGGTGAGATTCCGCGAAAAGGTTTCACATATGTCGCCGGGCAGACGAACAATGCGAATTCCATACTGTGGACTCCGAAAGCGCAGAAGGATACCGTTTATGATATGTTCAGCAGGCTGATCATAAAAACCGGCTGCGAATTCTTCATCAGAAGCAGTTCTTCGGATGTGACGAACACATTTGAAGATTTGCGGTTTGAGGGCACTCCTACGGTATCGATGCCAGATATTGGCCGTGTAACACTTGACGGGAAAATCAGGGTTGAAGCTGATTCTGAAGTGCAGTTTCATGCATACAAAAACCGTGACTTTTGTGTTGATTCCGATGTTTCCGGATCCGGAACAATTTATTTTATAGCACGAGCTGGTACAGATTCCCGCAAAGCGAATTATTCATTGCGAGGAATGAATGATGGATTTGTCGGCAAGATCAAGGTGTCTTCCCGTTCGAGGTCGAACAAACCTTTGCCATCTCTTGATGGCAATTACGTTACGTTGTCCATTACAAATTCAATTGCTCTTGGCGGTGCACTTCCGGAATTCACTTATGATGCCTTGCATATATTTAACATGGCTGTGTTGAAGATTGATGGCAATGGCGTCATTTTGGACGGAGAATCCAATCGTGGCATGCTGATCGATTCCAGAGGCGCTCGCATCAACATTCCGGGCGAAGCAGGTGCGCTGACAGTAAACTGGCCGATTACACTCAAGAAGGATTGCCGCCTTTACAAGGAGGGGTCTGGTCGGCTTGTGCTGGGGAAACCCCTCCGGTTTTTTGATTCGGGAGCGTCCGTCGAAAACCCGACGGATGATGGGCATTACATTGATGTCACGGCAGGCAGCGTTGCGGTTACCGATTGCGATGCGCTGAACGGTGCGCGTATTGCATTCTCTAACAATACGGAAATGGTAATGTCCGTCATACCGCCTGATGGCGATCTGAAACGTTATGGCGTACGGTGTGACAAGATATCCGCTCCGCTCGCAACCGATATGCCTATACGGTTGGAAGTTCCCGATGGCGTAGCCTTGACTGAATTGATTTATACCGTTTCGCTAATTACGGTTAAAGCTGAGGATGCGAATGCTACAGCATCGAAACTTTCGGTCAGGTTGGGGGTTGATGGATATATTCTCGATGAGATACTTGAATTAGCCAATGAAGAGGATGGAACCGTTACGTTCAAGGCTTCTCTTCGTGAGGCGGTAAGGTATGAAGGTTTGCCTGGCGAAGATAAGAAGTCTGTAAAAGTCAACATCAATAATTTGCGGAAGTTGGAGAATAATGAAACATCTCCGTTTGATGTGGCGGAAGCGTGGTCTAACGGAAAGACACCATATCCAGGGCCGGCTTATGTTGCAGGTACGGTGTACGATAATGAAAATTCCCATTTGTGGACGCCGTATGTCACGAAACGTAATGAGGATACCGTCTATGACATGTTCAGTACGCTTATACTGAAAACCGGGTGCACATTTTGGCTATGCCATTCAGGTAGCGGTGCTGCCGTATTCAATGATTTGCGGGTGGATGGTGTGGGTGCAATATGGACTGCCAAAACTACGGTGACCATTGACGGGAAGATAACCATTCCGAATGGGTCGGAACTTCAGGTTTGTGCATACCTTGGGCAAACATTCAATGTTGACTCGGATGTGTTTGGCTGCGGTATTGTCCATGCAAAACCACAGGGTGGAACGGATGCGTTTAGTGGAACGTATTGCCTGAACGGCCGGAACGAGGGATTTTTGGGAAAAATAAAGGTTTCAGGCAGGGCGGCATCGACTTTAGATAAGAATTTTTCTACACTTTGCTTTACGAATGTTGCAGCACTTGGCGGCAATCTTGATCAGATCACGTATGATGCGCTTCAATTGGATCATTTGTCTCTGCTTAAGGCAACAGGGAAGGATATAGTTCTTTTAGCTGAGTCAAACCGTGGTATCTTGATCGGTGATTTGGGCGGTCGCATTCATGTTCCGGAAGAATCAGGAATGTTGACGGTAAACTGGCCGATTACGCTCAAGACGGGGCGTCTTTACAAGGAAGGGCTGGGCATGCTCGTGCTGGGGAAACCTCTCCGGTTCCTTGATTCGGGGGTGTCCGTTGAAAGCCCGACGGGTGATGGTCATTGCATTGATGTCACCGCAGGCAGTGTTGCCGTGACCGATTGCGATGCACTGAACGGCGCACATATTGCATTCTCGAATGAAACTGCGCTTGTCGTGCATATCGGTGCGGGCAATGAAGACCTTAAGCGGTATGGTGTGAGGTTCGACAAGGTGTCTGCGCCGTTTGCGACCGATATCCCGCTTCGGATAGAGGTTCCTGCGGACGGGGAATTGGAGGAATCGTCGTATTCGGTTGCATTGCTTACGGTGAAACGTGAAGATGCTGAAGATGCCAAGGCGAAGATAGTCGTGTCTTCGAAAGTGGATGGATATGTAGTGAAGGGCATGGATGTCGTTTCCGATACGGAAACCGAGGCGGTGACATTTACTGCCAATCTGGTCAAGAAAGGTTTTGTCGTGACTGTCAGATGACGCGGCGCGGTTTTTTGAATGAAAATATCTACTAAAACAAGGAAAAACAAAATGAAACGAATCAAGACTCTATTGTTTGGAGTAATCGCGATGCTCGGCGTGTCCGGGCAGGCTGGCGAGATCGATCTGCGCTCGGCGCGGATCACGGTTGTGAACCCGGAGAACCGGAATCAGAAAATTGCCGCTGAGGAACTGGAAAAGCATCTGCTTCTCATTGCCGGCGAAAGGAAACCGTCGAAGGACGGATTTGAATTCGTGATCGGGCGCGTCGCTCCGAAAGGAACTGCTGCAAAAGCATGGGAATCCCATGCAATGGTTGATGGCGGCGCGCTGTACTTCTGGGGCGACGACGGCGAACTGAGTGAGAACAGGGGACGGGGATCGGTGTTGGCGGTTTTCGGTTTTCTTGACGAGCTGCTTGGCGTCAAATGGG
>JAGBFY010000435.1 GCA_017936245.1 Kiritimatiellia bacterium | reverse complement strand
GATGAAGGATGTGCAGCACCAGTTCGAAAAGACTCTCCGTCCGTTCCGTCAGGGTGCGGGATTCCAGCCGCAGCTTTACAGGATGTGGGATGGCCACGCGCAGGCAGAACTGATACTGAAGCTTGTCGCGCATCTGCGTGGGCAGGGGTTCCAGTACAAGGATATCGCGATCCTCTACCGTTCGCATTTCTCATCGATCGACATACAGCTTGCGCTTACGCGTGCAAGGCTTCCGTTTCGCATCACGAGCGGTGTCGGAGTGTTCGAGCAGCTTCATGTGAAGGATGTGCTTTCCTTCCTGCGTCTTCTCCTGAATCCGCATGACGAATTGAGCTTCCACCGTCTCATAGGCCTTTTGCCTGGTGTCGGCGAGGCGTCGCTCAAGAAATGCTGGGTGAAGCTTGGCCGCAGCTTCGATCCCGGCAACGGCATGGACAGGATGTCGCTCGACTCGATGCTTCCGGCCAAGGCGAAGATAAGCTGGGAGGGGATGCAGAAGGCGTTCCTTGGAGCTCCGCAGCACCTTGAGCTCGGCGAGGACGGAAAGCTGATTGAGGATTTTGTCCATTACTTCTACGGCGACCATCTGCGCCGCCAGTTCGAAGAGGACGATGCGGCGAACCGCCTTGAGGATCTTTCGGAACTCCAGTCGCAGATAGCGTCCTACCAGACCGGTCTTCGCGGATTTCTGGAGGAGGTCGCTTTGATGACTAACCTCGACGCGAAGAACAAGGCCGCATTGCCGGAAGACCATATGCTGCTCTCAACTATCCACCAGTCGAAAGGCATGGAATGGCCGGTTGTGATACTCCCGTGGCTCGTCGATACCATCTTTCCTTCGGCGCGAAGCGTCGAGGACGGAAATCTTGACGAGGAGCGCCGCCTCTTCTACGTGGCGGTCACGCGTGCCAAGGATCGTCTGTACCTCAGCGTTCCGCGTTCGAAGAAGACGGCGGACGGAGGGGCGTGTCCTGTTGAACCATCGCAGTTTGTCCGCGAGATTCCGCCTGAGATGTACAACGAGCATGAGGTCCGGTCGGTTTCGCCCGCATATGAAAAGCCGAAACCCCGCGGCGACCGCTGGGGCGGATGGGGCGGCGGATCTTCATCATCCCGTAGCAAGCCGCAGACGACCTGGCGTACTGAATGGCGCCGCTGATTGAGTTGAATTTAACGGCATAGGAGTCATTGACATCCCATAGCTAAAGATTTCCAATCAATAACATGGATTCCGTGCTGATGGCACGGAATTATTTTTTCTTATTGAGATTTTTCTCTAAATCTGTGTATTAAATCTAAAATCAAGTGGCTTTGTATTCAAATTTGGCTTGAAAAAAAAAATGTTTTTGGTAATATGGGCTTGTTTTTCTTTAGAATAAAAAGGAACAAGTATCCATGAATGCCAAGAAAACGTTATCAAGAGCTTTTGCGTTGTCGTGTGTTGCTGTATTGAATTGTGCGCTTGCTGCGTTGTCCGTCGGGGCGGCGGAATATACGCTGAAGAGTTCGGTTCATAACACATCGTTCGACTGGCGGGCTGGAAGCAACTACGAGGAGGAAACCGCTCCTTCTGCCGGTGACTATGTGAAAATCCCCAAAGACGTCAACGCAAAACTGTCGCACGAGGATGAATGGTGGGATTTCGTTTCTGCTCTCGGACGCATCCGTCCGACAACGGCTACGAGCTATTTTACGGTGTCAATTCCTGCCGGTGTCACAAACACCCTTGCCTGTGAAATAACCAACACACGGGAAAACGGCGGTGCAAGCTGGGGTAGAGGCGGGTTGGTTAAAGTAGGAGACGGCACTTTACTGTTGAAATTGACAGATTACGGGTATTTTACGGCAATCACAATCAGTAAAGGCGATATGGTTTTTGAATGGGCTGAAAACTCTCCTACCAAGTGTTGTTTGGATTCGCTTACAGTGGAGTCTGGTTGTGTCGCAGATATTGCTTCTGATAAAGTGCTTGTTGTGCGAGAATTCTATGGTTCCGGCGAAATAACCAGCTCTAAAAAGGCTGCGCTTCAGACGTTTTCGAATGCATCAATTACGAGTGATTTTTCAGGAAAGTTAACCGGAAACTTGAGGTTGACATCATGCAGTGTCATTTTGCTTAGGGGAACGGAGTCATCCAATACAGGTGCCGTATACGTATTGGGGAACGCGAATGCCGATATGAACCATGATTCCAGACTTGGGGTTGCGAAACTTGGTATGAAAAAAGAGGATGGATCAATCGGCGTCGGGAGCGAAATAAATTTTGGACAGCAGAATTCCTTTCCCGGAGGTTTGCTCTATCTCGGCAATGGTGAAGAATCGAACCGAGATTTTATACTCCTGTCTGCCAAACCTGACTCATTCCCGTATATTGATGGAGGCGCTTTCGGGGGATTGAATCTGACGGGCGAAATCGAAATCGACGAAAAGTCGTCATTGAATAACAGGTTTGGATTGCGCGGTTCAAATGTGACCGATTGCGTTTTTGCGACTAAGATGACGGAGATTGATGATGCAAATGGGAATCCTGTCTCCTTTCACATCGTTAAACGCGGAAGCGGAACTTGGATACTCGATCCGCAATTATCGTCAACCTGGTCTGGAGCCGTAACAGTCGAGGAAGGAACTCTCAAATTCAATACGCTCAAGGAAGCGGGAGAGTTTTGCGCACTCGGATATGCGACCAATCTTTTCGACTGCTATACAGGTGTCTTCGATGAATCTCGTCGTGTCGATTGGGCAATTGCGCTCGGTTCGGACAATGGCAAAGAAGGCACGATGGAATATACAGGCGACAAATCCGTGTTATGCACTACCCGTCCTATCGTGCTGAAGGGTGACGGTCGCATTCTTCAGAATACGGAAACCCGATTCGCGTTCAAAGGCATTACTTCAGACGGGGCTAACCCCAAAACGCTCACGCTTGACGGTTCAGGCCTTGGTGAAAATATCATTTCAGGATTAGATGACAGCGAAGGAGGGGCTATATCTTTAAGAAAGAAGGGGAC
The DNA here is from genome assembly GCA_017936245.1 of Kiritimatiellia bacterium. Lineage (GTDB taxonomy): Bacteria > Verrucomicrobiota > Kiritimatiellia > RFP12 > UBA1067 > UBA1731. The sequence goes on along the minus strand of JAGBFY010000435.1, from coordinate 229 downwards.
CGGCAGGTGGATTCTTTCTGCCAATGCCTCAATAAGAGGCGATATCGACGTACAAGCAGGTACGCTTTGCGTGATGGCTCCGCCGAGTTCATACGAATGGTTCAGATTTACCGATATGCAGGTCTGCACAAACAGGGTGGGATATGAACCTACGGCACCGTCGTCTACATTTTATATGCGGGAGATGGCGTTCTTTGATGATGTAGGAATTTCTCAGTCCATAGGACTT
>JAGBFY010000434.1 GCA_017936245.1 Kiritimatiellia bacterium | reverse complement strand
CAGCTCGAGCGCGTCAGACGCCGAAACGCCTTCATCGTCAAGACGCATCGGAACTATATTCAGCATCGTGTAATGTTCACCGTCGACAACAGACTTCTGCGCATTCGCGACGGCGCATGAAAACAAAAGAACCGACAGAAGAGAAAGACGTTTCATAAATTATCCCTTTTAAGTAACTACCGGATCAAATCCTTCATTTCCCCTTCTGTGCAGTTCCGCACGGAAGGCGAACATACCGCGGCAGACGTGAAAGCGGAACGTTGTCGAGACGCAGGATTGCAGGTCCGGTATGACGTTTGCCGAAATCATCCATCCAGTCACCGCGGGGAAGTTCGACGACAACCGTATCATCTTCTGTCACGACCGGTGCAACCAAAAGATCGTCCCCCAGCATAAACTGTGTCATCGCCCTGTTGAAGCCCTGATGAGGAAATTCGTACTCCATCGTGCGGACGATTGGTTCACCCGTTTCGGCGGCATGGCGGGCCAATTCAAATATGCGCTTGCCGTAGGAAACATGAAGTTCTGCGAACTCACGGCATATGCGCACACCTTCGGGCGAAAGGTAGCGCCATGGAGCGGCTGAAAACTGCATCATCGGATGAAGCGCCTGCAATGCACAGTAGCGGACAAACAGCTTCTCGCTGAAGTATCCGCCCGGTCGAAAAGCGCCCGCTTCACCGCCGCCGATCATATCTGCCACCACATAAGGAGAACCGATCAGCCCAGCCGCCTGGACAATCTGACTGATTTTCCCGAGTGCGTTCCATGTGTGCCCCTGGTCTCTGAGACGCTGCATCACCGGCATTCCCCCTGTACGGAAGCCGGATCTATACTCATTGTACGGGAAATTTTCCGCGCCGAGTTTCACATACTCGTGCGCATAATCCACCGGCTCCATCGCCGGATCATGAAAACGCACATCCGAGAGACGCGGAACGTCGCCCGCGTCGAACTTGAATCCGTCTATACCATAATCCGCAGCGAACCTCTGAAGCGTTTCAAGATAGGTCTTCCGTCCAGGCGCATAAGTGAGATCGTAAACGCAGCTTATACCGCTCCACCACCATACAACACCCGCGGCCGTGCCTTTCCTGTCCTTGCGGTAGGCGAGCACGTCAAGACCGTCGATCATGAATCCGCGGCCGCGTCGAAGGCGTTTGTACTCGCGGCTGTCGGGCGAAACGAAATGCGCGGTTCATATCATCGACTTCCAGCCGTTGGCGCGGATGCGCCCGAACATGCCTCTGGGGTCCGGAAAGTCCGGTTCGTAAAACGCATAACTGCCCTGATGGGTATACCAGCCGCCATCCATAATGTAGACGCCGCACGGGAACCCGCTTGCCGCAAGAGCATCGGTATAGGCATCGACGGAGGACTGTTTCATGCCTTGAATCGCAATCTCGATCCAGTTGTTCCACTGCGGCATCGTGAAAAGAAGCTCGGCAGGCGTTTTACCGCTGAACGGGAAGTGCCTGCGGCTGGCCGCGAGATATGCATCCTTGAGCGTGGAACCCGCCTGGACCGGCTTGACGCATTCAACGTCGGAAACAATCCGCAGCACACCGTTCGAAGCGGAATAGGCGAAGGGTCTGTCGCTCCAGATATAGCGTCCGGCGCTTGAAACGAAAAACGGAGCCGTCGTACCGCCCATGTTCAGACAGGCGAGATCGCGCGGAGCATCGGTTGTCGCATACGGCATCGCCGCTCCGTCGTTCAAAATGCCGCCCCACCAACGTTCCCCTTCAAGCGGCTCGATTACACTCTCGTACACAGCAGCGGCACATACGCCATAAACCGCGACAACCGCCACAAAGCAGATATTCCTCGAAACTTTCATTCCAAACTACCTCCAGGATTTTTCCTCATCCGCCATCCTCCGCAGCGTTTCTTCCGTGAGGAACAGGTTTTCCTTAAACTTCATCCGATCCGCTTCGGTCGTCGGTTTTCCGAAAAGCCACCCCATTACATTCTGCAGCAGAGCCGCATTATCGGCATGTTCAATGCGAAACGGCTGGAAGATCATCGCGTCGGCCGTCAGAAATACGCGTCCCCTGCCCCATTCGAGCGTCGCGCACACAACCGCGCCTTTTGGCGTTTTTACGGCGGGCAAGGCATATCCGGGCAGATCGGAATTTCGCTTCGGATCAGGCAGCACCATCGGCGAGTGGGCAAAGAGCTGCACGCTTCCGACACCCTCCGTCACCGGTGAAGTTACGATGCTTTTTGTCAGAATCTGGAAAGGGTCTCCGAAATTCCCGTGCTCGATGTCGCTAACAGGGCCGCTTCCAAGTCCGATACCAAACGCCTTCGGCAGAATATGCCGGAATACCGCGCTCGTTGCGCAACTGGATCTCGCCGTCCATGAAAGAACAAAAAGCCTTCCGCCCTCGACAACATAATCCGACAGCATTTTTGCGAAACGGCCGCCGTCATCGCGCATCGCCGAATAGAGGTCCTGTCCGCGAGTCTCGACGAGAAACACCGCCGCATGACGGCGCAGAATCTCAAGCGTCCAATCTTTCGGCATCATGCCCCGCGCCGCGTATCCGGCAGCATCAAGCCGGTCAAGCAGATACGGATAGAGTTCCTTGCCCGCATACGCTTCGACGCGCTTCGGATTCGCCGTCGGGAAAAGCACAGCAGGACGCGTATCTGCATCGTACTCGCGGTTCAGCTCCGCGACTCGTTCAATGACCGCCGTGCGCGTCGGCGACGCCCCTACCTCCAACGGAGCGGCGCCCGGGGCCTCAAGAATCGCCGCCGCAATGCCATACGAGCCGGGGACTTTCACTCTGCCGCCTTCAAAACTTCCGGCAAGCGGCGTAATCCGCCAGCCTGAACAGCAGGACGGCAACTCAAAGTTCACTTCCTGATCGCAACCGCCGTAGTTTGCGAAATAAAGAAGTTTACGCTTCCCGTCACCTTCCAGCAGACGATGAACAAGCGGCTTCTCGGCCGACGCGCCGAAACCGACCTTCAGCTCCGGCTCTCCGACGAGAGGTTTCAGAACAGGCATCAGATCGTCAAAACGCATTGCGGACGAAAAGGTAAACACGCGATCTTTATTCTGCGCCGCGAATTCAGCAAATCCTGTCTCCCTCCAATCGTCATAACGACGCTTGAAAGAGTTGTCCGTGAGGAAAAGGCGTCCTCCCGACTCCACAAATTTACAGATAGCGTCCAAAGTGGATTGGTCCAGGACTTCGCAATGAGCGGCCACCAGCATGCGGTAGCGCCCATACGACAGCTTTCTGCGCAGATTGATTTCCCCCAGCACCTCCGGCTCGCGGCCGAGGAACGTCAGCGCGTTGAACCAGTCGAGCAGTTTGAATCCTCTCGGAACCGTATCTGAAGGAAGCCCTCTCGCCCAATTGAACGGGTAAAGAAGCGCGATGTCGCTTTGGCGGTTCCGCAGGGCAGGCAACGCCACCCGCGCCGCGGCATTGACCTTTCTGACGAGCGATGGCAGATACTTCTTTACCGGATCGTCCGCTATCCAATTCCAGGCCATGAGACCGGAAAGCCCGCCGGTCATCGCCGACCATACGAACGCGGTGTACGCCTTTTCACCGAACGGCTCGGTTCCGCCAAACATATCACCGGCCAGCAGCATGCAGTCAGGTTTGAGTCCGGTAAGCGTATTATCGTTGTTAACCTGTATCGTCAGCGTATTGTCATCGCCGTATCTGAGTACTTCCGTAACGTCTGTCTGCCAGAACTGACCCTTTTCCTGGGCATATCGGATCATCCTGCCATTCAGGATTATATGCTCAGACGGCGTCATGACATAGCCGCAAAGGAAAAATCTGCGGCTACCGTCCCGCGCATCATTACCGTAATGAGCCGGAACATTGAAAATTGTCTCGTACTTGACCGCGGGATAGTCTATGCGCGGCTTTGATCTGTCGATCTCAAGTTTCGTCTCTTTCCAGACGCACGAAGAAAACTTCGCGATGTCGTTCGCGCGGCGCATCGCATCGTTCGATGCAACGAGCCGGGTTCGGCTTACGATATTCTCCGAATCGACCAGGGGGCGTGTGGTGTTGTTCCTGAAGTAATTCGCACCGAGGAGTGTATATCCGGTCTGACGGTAGACGATTTCCCGATCCCACGCCTTGCCGCCATAGTTGAAATGACGGAAACCGTTGTTGTGGGTGAACACGATATCGAGAAAATCGTCATAAAGCGCCGGATCAAAAACAGCATAGTTATCGGACGACGTCTGCTGTCCGCGAAAATCAAGAGCCAGCTTCAAACCTGGAATGTTCGCGCGGACATCCTCCGCCTCGCCCCGAAACGCCGAACATGCGTCATCTGCCGCGAACCTCAGCCAATCGTAATAGCGCTCTGGATTGTCGGCAAGCTCCTTGACCCGCGCACGGGAACGGCGCCAATCACCTTTTTTCGACGGGTCCACGGCGAGCATCGGCATATCAACATCGTCAAAACTCGCATACGATGTTCTCCACGCCGCGTTCAGATCTTTGACGGTCCTGTACTTCTTTCTTGCAAAAACTCTCCACCCCGACCTGATGCGCTCGTTATCCGGATCATATCCCGGCTCGCGCGCAAACTCTGCAATGGTATTGCCGACTATCGACGCATAACTCCAGAATGGAGCGCGCTTTGCGAAAATCATCTCGCGCCCGGCGCGGTGATTGGTGTCGAGCGAACGGAAATGCCCGTAATCGCGGCCGATTTCGCAAAAAGCCGGATACTTTTTCATCAGAGACAGATGGGAACAATAGTGCGCATTGCCTGAAGTGTCACACGTCTCGGCAAGGAAGCCGAGGCGGACGATCTCCCTCAGCCAGGAGTAGGCCGAAGACTGCGCCGACGCCGAAACATGAACAACCCCTTCCGCATCCTCCCTGCCGCTCAGATATCCGACATTGTGAGGCGTCGCGACGGCAGATACCCCTTGCACCTTAGCCAGCCACAATCCCACCGGCGTCGCCTGCGCAGCTCCCAGATCAACCCCGTTGCCGAGCCAAAAGAACGGCTTGCCGTTGCGCGTCAGGATTCCACCGTCTATACCCCACTTAAACGAATCGAGAACAGGAACAGGCTGCACACTTTGTGCATCGGCCAAAGCTGCCTTTATTTTGAAATTCGGAACAGGATCCGGCACGCCGTACGAGAGGAGTGCAGACGCTACAACCAGATTCAATAACATTATACAATCTCCTCAGTTGCGGAACTGGATCTCTATCTGACGGTAAATATCAGTCCCATCGTACCGATGCGCAATTTGCCGCCTCCGGTCACACGCCCTTGCAACAATCCGGACGCCGCACCGTCATATTCGCCGGACGACACAGCAGTCCACTCATCGCCGATCTTGACCATCACCAAAGAAACCTTCAGCGTCACCCCTGACGGAACATCAATCTTACCGTTCTCCGAAAGCCATAGGACGGCGGACTCCCTATTGATCTGTCCGGCGGAATGAAACGCCAGACAACCTTCGCCTGAAGCCTTGAAATCTACACCGTTCAACCATGTGGCATCGGCGGCAAGTTCAAGCGTACCGGCGGACGCCTCAAGAACGCCCGTACTTTCGAAGTTCTGTCCGGCAAGCACCAGCCGCTCGTCTGCGCCGTCTAATTTGAAACCAAGTCCGCCGATGGTCTGAATCATGTTCGTCATCACAGTATCCTGAAACTTTTCAGTTCCGTTGTTTATGGCATACTTATAGTTTCGTTTCGGTTCCCATCCGCCGTTGACCACAAGCAATGCGCCCTCGTCACCCGTCAACCGAGAGTTTGCGTGCGTACTGACGAAGCGTATACGCTGCACAATTTGAGTGGTAGCATGCAAACTCAAAGTGCGAGGCTGTATCCCGCTACCGCCTGCCGGTCTGTTAAGATAGTTTTCCAAGGAAATCGAATCTGTACCGTCCTTGAAGCAGTACGACCGCAGACATTCGATCGTAACCGGACTTGAAGACTCAAAGGTATATATATCGTAATTGTCTATACCGCTATTGAGAGGCGTAATGCGGCAACCCTCGGCATCAAGGACAAGCGATCCGCTGTCAACACCAAATGACGAGACGATCGAGAATGGCTCACCGGTGACTCTCAGCTCTCCAGCGCCATTCTTCCTTATTTGATTTTCGCTCTTCCACCCTTTTCTGAACTCAATCATTGAATCTTGTTCCACGTAATACCGCACCCATGTCGACCCCTGCGAAAAAGGCGCGTCTATGACGTTTGTCGTGTTTGAGCAGGCATAAAGGAGATATGTGCCCATCACTCCGTTGGCATAGACGGGCTTTTCAATCACCGCTCCATCCAGCACAAGCGGCACACCCCAGTAACCGCTTGAACGTCTCATACCGATCAAATTTTCCGGCTTGCGCGTTCCGTCAGAATCGGCAAAACTCGCTGACAGATATGTGATTTGGCGAGCACCATCTGCCGAAGGAACATATCCTGAAGTATCACCGTCCGTATCCGTGATTCGACCTTTGAGAACAAGCTGACCCGCCTTGTCCGATTTCAAAAGCCCGTCAACAGCCAACGCATGATCGGCGGCGTCAATGACAAACGGCGAGTTATCTTTTTCAAGTTTATTCTCAATGCCGTACACACGGGCATTCTCAACAACATCCATCTGTTGACCGGATTTCAGTTTGATGTCTGCGCTACCGTCCGTCAGGGATGAAGGCGCCTGCTCCCAGTTCCCGGATGCAGCCATCGAGTGATCGCCTTCAGCGCCATCTGTCCAGATTGCAGACATAGGAACAACTTCTGTTATCACCATCTTCACCTCGTAGCAGCCGGCATATTCGCCGGACTCTACAAGTTCTTCTTTGAAGCTCACAGTGAACATTGAGCGCTGCGGATAGGAGAAGTTGTCGAGGAGAGAAATTTCTCCGTTTCTTTTATAGCGCGCGACAACATAAGTGCCAGGTTCATAGGAAGCCGCATCTGCATTCAATGATTGAAGCGCGTAATCATCTCCATCTCCCGAACGCATGCCGAAAAAGCCGTCCGCGAACGCCGGAACACCCGGCTCCGTCACCGGAACTGCCGTCACGCGCAATTCAGTAAACCCGTTCGCCACATCTACAAGATTCAGCGACTTGATTCCAAGCGAACTACCGGCTTTCATGCCTACACGCAGGGAAGATACTGCATCGCGAGAGGATGTCGGGAACACGAGGACGGTGCGTTCCTCCTGGACATTCGAGAGACGGATGCCTTCCGAATCGCAGAAATCGATCAGCAAGCCTTCTGCATCGCCGATATCCAAACCGGATACTTTAAGTACCGCATCCGGACCGAGACACAGATCAAAGAACCGTCCTGTAAATTTAAGTGAAGAAAGCGTACGGTCGCCACCCGTAAGCCGAAGTTGCGCATCCGCGACCGAAACCGGAGAATCGGAGAAATCTCCCTCGCCGCGAAGCGTTACAATTCCGTTTTCAAGAACCGTCGGTCCATGATAGGAATTCTTCGCGGCAAAAACAATGCCGTTTTCAGCCTCGCCTGCCGCCACAGTGACACCGCCGTCCATGACTCCGTCAGGCAGATCCGCATCCGGCATGATCGGTGCGGCCAGCACTGCGACTTGCGGCAGTTCGTCCGTCACGGTACGTCCGGCCGAAATGACCCGAACACCGCCGCTGCTGACATAAAGACCTTCGATTGATGCATCAAGCAGGATCTTCTCGACAATGTTGTTCTGCTCGTTCTTCGAGTATATGTTGTCTACATTGGCTTTCAAGTATCTGTAAGTGGCCAATGTTCCGCCGTCGACATGGAATGTGAAGGTTCCGTCAACACCGTTCGTCACATATTCGGTCGCAAACACGCCGCCGTTCGCTATGCGAACATCAACACGGCATGGACCTTCCGCCCGTGGATTAATCACACAGTTCCTGAACGACAGGTTGGCGAATGTTCCTCCATTTCGGATATTGACGAGAAAATTGCGCTCGCCGTCACGATAGGTTGTCACGCTTGAGTGATAGATATGGGGACAGTACACGTTGCCGCCGTCAACATCAAACTCGCTGTCGCATCCGGGCTGCGTATTGACATTGAAATTCGCAGAACTTTCGAAATTGTAATATCCGCCTTTTTCCACTCTGATGACATTCTTCTGATTATACTGTCTGTAAACATCACCGAACTTTCTGGATTCATGTGCCCCCAGATACTGCTGAACACCACCGGAAAACTTGATGGTCGCACCTTCCTTGACCGTTATCTGCGACTTTGCGCGCCCGGCAGGCGTGTTGTAGTCCTTGAAACCATGATACGTGCCGATACGAGTCATTACCGGAATATTCACATAACAGCTCTCCACAACGAACTCAACATCCGGTTCCTGTTCTCCCTCGCCCGCAATCCAGTCGCCGACATTGAAATATGCCCTGTATGCGGTACTTCCCCCGAATTTCAACATGTTTGATGAGCTGGTGCCGCGTGCATTGACGAGAAGTTTGCCTTCGTATATCGTATAGCCGTTGAAGCCGGTCGCAGGGGCGCTTCCGTCATCCGGCAGACCGAATCTTTCTGATCCTCGCCTGTCGGATTTTCCAGTTTCCGTGCAACACGGACCGACTATCATATTCATCTTATCGTAGCTGCTGAAGTTGAATCGCAACGCACCCGATCCGGTTTTCAGAAAAGTACCGCCGTTTTGCGTCCAGGAGTCGGTAAACTCTATATCGGAATTGACGCGGAAGACAACCGGACGGTTTGTGATAACAGCCTCTTTGCCCTGGTCATCAAGATTCGCCGCGATTACCACCGGACGTGCCGACACCGCTGCAGCCCCGGAATACCGGAACTGATCTGGATACGTCAGTTTAAATTCATCATTCCCTGCGGGATTGAAGTCAATAATTCCGGCAAGACCCGGCAACTCAAGCAAGGTGCAGGCGGCAGTCGCCATTGCTTTCACCACTTCAATACCTCTCATTGTCTATTCTCCTTTTGATCTGATCTGAAATTACACACTGTCGTTACTTCTTACAGATAACATTAATCGACGACATCAGCACGCCTTCCGCGAAGGAGTCGAGGCGGAGAGCACCGAAGTCGAGCGATGTGTCATCCGAGAAAAGGAATGGGGAAAGCATATAGACCGGCAGCCATGTCACGTTTCCGCGCCGTGCCGCAACGCAGAAGCGGTCTTTGCCGTTGTCGAGAAAAGCAATCGGCTCGATGCCGTCAGCAAGGCGAATCTCCTGCGTGCATGATGCCTTGCTCCAGCCGTCACCGTTCGCATCGCGCTTAAGCGGATAGCGGCATCCGTTCATGACAAGAGCCATCTTCGTCCAGTCGGGGCAAGCCCCTTCGCGATACCATCCTGGTGATGCCGGAACCTCGTCTCCGTTACGGTTGATGAGCGCATCGCCAAAACCGGAAACGTTGAAAGGATCTCCCTTGCCGGTGACGAGCGGGTCTCCGGAAACTTTTCGGTCCTTCGCCGCCGTCGGGTAATGTCCGGCGATATAGATGAGCATCCCGCCGGATTCGCGGAACGCATTGAGAGCCGCAGCCTGTTCTTCGGTGGGCGCTTTGCCGCCGAGCGCCGCAATCACAATCGGCGTTTCGGAAAGCGAAAGCGCACCGGGCTTGAGTTCGCGAAGCGATATTCCCTTCACCGCCCAGCCGTGATCGCGCAAGGTGCGTCCGCAAGCGCCCGAAACGATGCGCCCCACATACGACTGGACTCCCGCCCCGCGGAAGCCGACCGCTTCGCAGAGGATTCCGACAGTCCCCTTCGGGTTCGACGGATTCAAGCCCGCATCAAACAGATCCCCGAACACAGCCTGCTTCGCCGGATCGCACTTTTTCTCCAGTTCCTCGATCTGCACCTTGAACCTCGCCTTGAAATCCGGCGCGGGAAGCGAGGCCTCGGCCGAACGGTTGACCCAGCATGTCCATGCGATATCAACGAGTGCCTTCGTCTGCATGACAAAAAGATCGGCAAGTGCATCCGCAGGGGTTTCGCACTTGGCAAATGCGATATCAGCCTCCTTCTCGGCCGCATACGCGCTCTGCGGCACAACCTGAAGACAATGCCAGAACACCTGTTCCGCAAAACCGTCCACTGGAGGCAATTTCGGACGGTACCCGCGCAGTTTTTCTCTCGCGAGCTTCATCACCAGACCGTCGCTGCGAAGACCGAACACGTTCTTTGCGCCGTGCTCCACCTTCTTCGCCCCGAAATCAACGCCGGAAAAACGGCTGTATTGCATGAAATTGAGAAGCGGAGGATGATTGAGTGCCGATTCATCTCCTACAGGATGCGTCAGAACCGACAGATAAAAGGCGGCGTTGCGGCTCTCGCCTCTTGCGAACGCACGCGCCATCAGTGTCATGAAAGTCGCTTTCCCGTCTTCTGTGTGCATCCAGTAAGGGAAAAATCCGCGCGAAGCGATGACCTCGCGATCGCGCCGCCCGACAATCTCCTCGATATCGTCGAGCGTATGGAAGCGGCGAGGCTCCCATTCCGTCATGTCCGGAAAATGGCAATAGGCAAGCAGCGTTGCGAAATCATCGAACGTAAAAAACGACTTGATTTCCGACGGCAGGAATTCTCCGACAAGCGTCGCCAGCTCATCATGTTCCACATCCCAGGCACAAACGGGGTGTCCGGCAAAAGCCAGCACCAGAAAGAAAATGGAATATTTCAACTTTTTCATCTTCATGCTCCAAAAAAACGTCAGTGATTATACCACAGAGACCACTTACACAATTATCGTTTTGCGCAAAAAATCAATAGAAGCACATATTCCCGTACTAAGAAGCTCAATCCTAAAAATTTAATCACGCGACGCCAGTCCGAGAAGACACCATCACTTCAGCATCTTGTTTTGCAAGCCGCCAGCCATGCGACGAGTAGCCGACATCGCCTACCGCATGCGCAACAGTGCGCTTTGCAGTAAAGCCCATCTCACCGATCCATCTCACAACAAACCCCAAGCTCCCGAATATCTTCCCCGACCCGATCTGTGCCACCTTCCCCTCTCCTTTGGGGTTAAACCCCAAGAAAACTGGCTCTTCGTGCATGACTGTGGGTATTCGTTCGCGGCATAACCTCATTTGACCCCCTGTTTCATTGGCTGCGGGGCTTCTCTCCCCGGCAGCGGAATTTTGATCGAAGAACAGCACAGCATAATCAGGCTGATCATGCT
>JAGBFY010000433.1 GCA_017936245.1 Kiritimatiellia bacterium | reverse complement strand
GTACTTGAGCTTGATTACGAGCTGCTTGGGGAACTCGCTGGTCACGAAGGCGTCTTCAATATATCCGGCGTCCTTCATAACGCGGGCGATTTCCGCTTTGAGCTTGGATGCAGGCGTCGCGACCTTGACCAAACGGGCCTTGAGACCGTTGCGGATCGAGACGAGCATGTCGGAAATGGGATCCATTGTCATTTCTCTAGTTCCTTTCCGTTACCACGATGCCTTGGTGACACCAGGGATCATTCCGTTCACGGCGAGTTCACGGAAGCAAAGACGGCAAACGCCGAACTTGCGCATGAACGCGTGGCGACGACCGCAGATCTGGCAGCGGTTGTAGCCGCGGCTGGAGAATTTCGGCTTGCGAGCCGCCTTTTCCATCAAACATTTCTTGGCCATTGATTATGCCCTCCCCGCGAACGGCATGCCGAGAGCCTCAAGAAGGGACTTGGCAGCCTGGTTGTCGTTGCTGGACGTCACGAAGGTGATGTCCATGCCGGAATGACCAGCCGAAGCTTCCACGAGTTCGGGGAAGATCGAGTGATCCTTGATACCGATCGTATAGTTGCCGCGTCCATCGAAGCCGCGGTTGGGAATGCCGTGGAAGTCGCGGATGCGCGGAAGAGCCGTCGCGATGAAACGCTCGGTGAACTCCCACATGCGCTCGCCGCGGAGGGTGACCTTCGCGCCGATCGGCATGCCTTCGCGCAGCTTGAAGTTCGAGATGGACTTCTTAGCCTTGCAGACTTTCGGCTTCTGGCCCGTGATCGCCGTCAGGTCGCCCATGAGGTTCTTCTGCTCGTCCTTGGAGACGATACCGAAGGCCATGTTGAGCACCACCTTCTGAAGGCGGGGAACCAGCATGCGGTTCTTGGTCCCAAGCTTCTGCTCGAGGGCGGGAACCACTTCCTTGATGTATTTATCCTTAAGGTTCGACATGGCTTAGATCACCTTTCCTGAAGCCTTGAGCTTGCGAGCCTTCTTGCCGTCCTTCTCGGCGGCGGAGACACGCGAACCCTTCTTCGCATCGGCGTCATACGGCATGAGCTTGCAGAGACGGATGGGGAGCTCGATTTCGATGAGCCCGCCGGCCGACTGCTGCGTGCGGCGCATGGCCTTCTTGTGTTTGTTGAGACCTTCAACGATCGCCGTGCCCTTCTTCGGGTTCACGCTCTTGACGGTACCCGTACGACCGGCGTCGTTACCGTGAGTAACGATCACGGTGTCGTTCTTCTTGATTCTTGCGATACCCATGATTCGTCTCCTTAGACCACTTCCGGGGCCATAGAAATGATTTTCATGTAGTTCTTGTCGCGGAGCTCGCGCGGAACCGGCCCGAACACGCGGCTGCCGATGGGATTCAGCTTGGAATCCACCAGCACGCATGCGTTCTGGTCGAAGTGCACACGCTGACCGTCCTCGCGGACGATCGGAGCGCCGGTGCGGATGATGACCGCCGTGGCGACCTGGCCCTTCTTGATGGACCCGGTGGGGGACGCTTCCTTGATGGCGACGCGGATGACGTCGCCGAGGTGAGCGTACTCCTTGCGCTGCTTGAGGATGCGGAAGCACATGGCGCGCTTGGCGCCGGTGTTGTCCGCGACAACGAGATTAGAGAGTTCCTGCAACATTGTTACTTGCCCTCCACCACGCGCCAGCGCTTTGTCGCGCTGAGCGGACGTGTCTCCATGATCGTGACGATGTCGCCGACCTTTGCGGTATCGGCCTCATCGTGCACATGGTACTTCTTCGAGCGGATCACCACCTTGCCGTAGATGGGGTGGAGTTCGCGGTATTCGACTTTCACGACGACGGACTTAGCGCCCATCTTGGACGTGACCGTCCCTTTGCGGACCTTGCGGGCTCCGCGGGTCTTTTCGTTCGTGCTCATCAGATTTTCGCTCCTGCGCGGGTGATGAATTTCGTGTGGATACCGATCTTCGTCGCCGCAAGACGGAGGCACTCGCGTGCAACCTCTTCGGAAACGCCGCCGATTTCGAACAGCACCTTGCCGGGAAGGATCACGGCAGCCCAGAACTCGGGGTTACCCTTTCCTCCACCCATACGCACTTCGATCGGCTTTCTTGTGACCGGCTTGTCGGGGAACACGCGGATCCAGAGCTTGCCCTTGCGCTTCATTTCGCGGTTGATCGCGACGCGGCATGCTTCAATCTGCGTGGCCGTAAGGTCGCCGCGGGTCATCGCCTTGAGACCGAATTCGCCGTAGGCGAGCTCGGTTCCGGACGTTGCGTAACCTGCGCGGTTGCCTTTGGAGACCTTGCGGAACTTAACTCTTTTTGGCATCAAAGGCATGGCTTACTTCCTCTCCTTCCGCTCTCCGCGTTCACGGCGCTGGCCGCTGATACGGGGCTGGAAATCCTCTTTCTTGCAGATCCACACCTTGATGCCGATCTTGCCGGCGGTGGTGTTGGCTTCTGCAAAACCATAGTCGATGTTCTCGCGAAGCGTGTGCAGCGGCACCTTGCCCTGGCGGGACCACTCGACACGCGCGATTTCCGCGCCGTTGATACGGCCACCGGCCTTGATCTTGATGCCATCAACGCCCATGTCCATCGCGACCTTCTCGGCGCGCTTCATTGCGCGCTTGAGGGCGATGCGGCGCTCGAGCTGCTGAGCGATCGACTCTGCGACGAGCTGAGCGTCGGCATCGGCGTCACGCACTTCCTTGATCTCGAGGTAGACTTCCTTCTTCGTCATCTTGGAGAGCTCGTCGCGGATCTTGTCCACGTCCTGGCCCTTGCGGCCGATGATCACGCCCGGACGGGCGCTCATCAGCGTGACGCGCACGCGGTTGGCGTAGCGCTCGATGATGATCTTGGAAAGACCAGCCTCAGAGAGGCGCTTCTTCACGAATTCGCGGATTTCGCTGTCTTCCACGAGAAAAGCACCGAAGCTCTTCTTGGGAGCGAACCACTTGGAACGCCACGCGTGGTTGACGGGCAGGCGGAATCCGACCGGATTTACTTTCTGTCCCATTATTTAGCCTCCTTGGCATCCGTGAGGACGACCTTGCAGTGGCAAAGACGGTGGGCGATCGGGTGAGCCGAGCCGCGGGCCGTCGGCCAGTACCGGCGGATGCGCACGGACTCGTCGAACACGCACTCCTTGACGGTGAGCGTGGCCGTGTCGAGACCGTTGTTGTTCTTCGCGTTGGCCGCTGCGGAAAGCAGGGTCTTCTTGAGGATGACCGCCGCCTTCTTCGGGCTGAATTCGACGAGCTTGAGAGCCGCCGAGACCGGGAGTCCCCGGCATTCGCGGGCGAGCGGACGGCCCTTGGCCGCCGACATGCGCGCGTTACGGGTGATTGCTATCACTTCCATCTCTTACCTTACCTATCTGCCTTCTGGACGCTTGCGCCGTGCGACTTGAACGTACGGGTCGGGGCGAACTCGCCGAGGCGGTGGCCGACCATGTTTTCCGTGACGAACACGGGGACGTGCTGACGGCCGTTGTGAACGGCAAAGGTCAGTCCCACGAAATCGGGGAGCACCATAGAGCGGCGGCTCCACGTTTTGATGGGCTGCTTCTTGCCAGCGGCCTGCATCTTCTCGACCTTCCTCAGGAGGCTCTCCTCCACATAAGGTCCCTTCTTGAGTGAACGCGCCATGGATTATTTCCTCCGTTTGACGATAACCTTGTTCGAGGCCTTGTGCGGCTTGCGGGTCTTACCGCCCTTAGCCAGCTTGCCCCAGGGAGAACGCGGATGGCTGCCGCCGGACGTACGGCCTTCACCGCCGCCCATCGGGTGGTCAACCGGGTTCATCGCCACACCACGAACCGTCGGGCGAATGCCGAGGTAGCGCTTGCGGCCTGCCTTGCCGAGCTGAATCGAGCCCCAGTCCTTGTTGCCCACGGATCCAACGGTCGCCTTGCAGCGGGCGTTGAAGATGCGGACTTCGCCGGACGCGAGCTTGAGCGTGACCGTGTCGCCGGAGCGGGCCATGATCTGCGCATCGTTGCCGGCGCTGCGGGCGAGCTTGGCGCCCTGACCGGGAACGAGCTCAACGCAGTGGACCATGAGGCCCAACGGGATGAGACCGAGCGGGAGGCAGTTGCCGGGGGTGGCTTCAGCCTTCTCGCCGCTCATGAGCGTCATGCCAGGCTTCACACCCTCAGCTGCGAGGATGTAGGAAAGCGTGCCGTCCTCGTACTTCAGGAGTGCGAGGTTTGCGCTGCGGTTCGGATCGTATGCGATCGCCTCAACCGTCGCGGGCATGTTGTCCTTCTGACGCATGAAGTCGACGATACGGTAGCGACGCTTAGCACCGCCGCCTTTATGACGGGTGGTGATCACGCCGGTGTTGTTGCGGCCGGACGTCTTGCGGACGGCGCGCGTAAGAGACTTCACCGGCTTCTTCTCGGTGATCTCCTCGAACGTCGGGGCCACGCGGAAGCGCATACCCTGCGAACGAGCGTTGAATTTCTTGAGTGCCATTGTAGGTAAACTCCTTACACCTGTTCGATGCGCTCGCCGTCCTTGACCGTGACGATGGCGCGCTTCCAGGTGGATTCCTTCACCTGACGACGCGTACCGCGGATCGTGCGGAGACCGCCCTTCATGTTCTGGGTGTTGACGGCGAGCACGTGCACACCGTACTTCTTCT
>JAGBFY010000432.1 GCA_017936245.1 Kiritimatiellia bacterium | reverse complement strand
GTCGAACTGACTTACGCCGGGCAGCTTGTCAGCGTCACCTCCGCATCCACCTCGTTCACTAACGAACGCCAGAAGATCACGGTGGATCTGATCAAATCTTTGGAGCAGGATGCCCACTACGGCATCGGCATGAACGGCGAGATCCAATCCGTGAAATTCGCCCTGTATGCCGCAAAGGTACTGACCGCAGAGGACGGCTCCGAGATCCCCGCTGACGGCCTGCTTGAGATCGCTTCCTGCGACAGCAACGGCAAGATCACTTTCACCACAGACATTCCCTTGGATGCGGAACTGTATGTGAAGGAATACAGCACAGACAGCCATTACATCCTTTCCGATGTCCGGTATCCGGTGGCATTCCTGTACGCCGGTCAATCTGTCCCCAGCGTTTCCGTTACCGTCAATGACGGCAACACCATCAGCAATGAGATCATCCGTGGCTCCATTCTTGGCAAGAAGTTGGACGAAGACGGTTTCAGCATTTGCGGCTGTGTCTTCGGTCTGTTCCGTGCCGATGAAACCGAATTCACGGAAGCAAACGCTCTGCTGACTTGTCCTTCCAACGAGCTGGGCGTCTTCCTGTTCGAAAATGTCCCCTTCGGCAACTGGATCGTTCGTGAGATCAGCAGCACCCCCGCATTTATCCTCAATACCCAAAACTACCCCGTAAGCATCGAGCGAGACGGTCAGACCGTACAGCTTGAGATCGTAAACAAGTTCATCACCGGCGGCGTAAAGGTCACGAAGGTCGATGCCGAATACCCGGAAAACAAGCTCACCGGTGCCACCTTCGAGGTCTATGTCGATGTGGACGGCGATAAGGTGTTTGACCCTGCCATCGATATTCTGATCGGCGAGCTGACAGAAACCGAGACTGGTATCTACACCATGGACGGCCTGCGTTACAACGGCTACTTCATCCACGAAAAGGTCGCTCCGGAAGGCTTCCTGCTGGACGATGGTTATTACTACTTCGAGATCCGCACCCACGAACAGATCGTGACCGTGGAGACCGAAGCGGGTAAGAACTTTATCAACAACCCCATCAAGGGAAATGCCGAGACCACGAAGGTAGATGCAGAGTATCCCGAAAACAAGCTCTCCGGTGCTGTCTTTGAAATCTATGAAGATACCAACGGCAACGGCAAATTCGATGCTGACACCGATAAGCTGCTGGGGCAGATGAAGGAATCCGAAATTGGTATCTATACCATGAACGACCTACGCTATGGCGGCTACTTCCTCCATGAGAAGGTTGCTCCGGAAGGCTTCCTGCTGGATAACGGCTACCATTACTTCGAGATCCGCAACCACGGTGAAACTGTTATCGTCGAGAATGAAGCAGGAAAGAGCTTCATCAACGATCCCATCAAGGGATCCGTCGAGACCGATAAGGTCGATGCGGACTACCCGGACAATACGCTTTCCGGCGCTATCTTCGAGATCTACGAAGACAGTAACGGCAACGGCAAGTTCGATGCCGGAACCGATAAGCTGATCGGTGAAATGACCGAAGGTGAAAACGGTAAGCACTCTATGAACGACCTGCGCTATGGCGGTTACTTCCTCCATGAGAAGGTCGCCCCCAAGGGCTTCCTGCTGGATGATGGCTATTACTTCTTCGAGATCCGGGAACATGGAAAGACCGTGACTGTGTCCAACAATGCCGGTACCTGTTTCATCAACAAGGCCATGACCGGCAGCTTTGAGCTGGTCAAGAAGGACAAGGCTGACGGCACTCCTTTGAAGGATGTCGGCTTCCGGATCCTTGATGAAAACGGACGGTTCGGCACAACGCTCCGCCTTGGTAAATACTTCTATCAGGAGACCGACCCGCTGGACGGCTATGTTGCAGACGATACCCAGTATGCATTTGAGATCCGGGAACACGGTCAGATCGTGTCCGTCGAGGTGACCAACGAGAAGATCTCCGTGATCCCCGACACCGGTGATCACAATATCCTCTCCGTCGCAGGCAGCACGATGCTTGTATCCGCCCTCGCTCTCATGATTCTTCTTGGGTTTCGCAAGAAGGAAACCTGCGCAGAAATCTAATTAAGACCCCTTCACATCGGGCAGGGGAGACCCTGCCCGACATATGGGGCGATAGCTCAATTGGCAGAGCCGCTTTTGTTGCTGCGGTTGCAAATGCGTTTGTTGTGCAGCGATTTTTCTCTATCAATTATTCATTTCAATTTCTCCCATTGATTTGAAAATATATTGCCGAGATAAGACAATTCAAAAGCGCCCGAAGGTTCGATTCCTTCTCGCCCCACCAACGCCTGCTTGGCGTATCTTCCTTTCTTTTTTGGAATGGCTCC
>JAGBFY010000431.1 GCA_017936245.1 Kiritimatiellia bacterium | reverse complement strand
GTCTATGATCAGGGCCGCGACGATGACGAGGGCGAGGACAGCGCCCGCCTGCCCGCCATCACCCAGGGCGAGGCCGCGACGCTGGTCGGCCGGGCCTTCGACGCCGAATTCGCCAAGGCCGGCGAGAAATGCCGCCACACGGTAATCCACCGCAACGTCCGGTGCAGGCAGTCCGGGACGCACCGGACGGCTCCAGCCCTTGCGGAAGTTTCCTGTGAGCGGATTGATCGCTTCGCCGCCGTTGAGGTTCGCCATCGGAACGGCCTCATAGCCGTGGTCCTCGAAAAAGCGGTTCAGTTCCCAAAGCACCATCGGCCCGTAGATCGTGTTCAGCGCGGCATAGCCCATGGACGCGTAGTTCAGGAACTGCGTCCCTTCCTCGATTCCGCGAAGACTTCCGCGCGGGATGCGGAAGCCGAGAACGATCATCGACTTCGCGCCGGGGAAGATATAACGGGGATCGTGCTGCTTATCCACGCCCTCCCAGCGGCTCATCGGTGCGATTCCGACGATATCCGCGCCACATTCCTTTGCCTTGGCCTTGACTTCAGCCGCAGTGAGTTCACCCAACATTTACTTGTCTCCTTTTGAATTCAAATTCCTGAGAACCGGGAAGAGCAGGATTCCCGCAACGACGGAAATCGCAGTCATGACAGAAGCCATGGACGTTTTCCCGTAAATCCAGTATCCTACCGCAAACATCATTGAATAAATCGCAACACAGGCGACCGACATCGCCAACATGCCCCAGGCGATGTCGTGTCCGTTGGCGCGGATCTTGTTCTGGAACGCCGCGCGCTTGGCCGCATCGGTGGGAGGCGTAAGCAGCGTGACGCCGACCCATGCCGCCGTCGTGATGACCATCACGATGATGAGACGGTGCCAGGACTGGAGCGCGGGAAGGTCAAGGTGCGGATAAACGAGCTGCAGGAACACCGCGACCACGAACGACACCGCCATCGCGGTTATCTCGCTCCAGGCGTTTATGCGCATCCAGAACCAGCGCAAGAGATATATGAGTCCCGTACCCGCGCCGATCTGGAGGATGAGGTTGAACACTGCACCTGCGGACGACAAAAGCGGGGCGATTCCTGCCGTCATCACCATCAGCGCAACAACCGTCCAGCGTCCGACAACGATAAGCTCCTTTTCGTTCGCGTTCGGATTGACGAAACGTTTCCAGAAATCGTTGGTGATGTAGTTTGAACCCATCGAAAGGTGCGCCGCGACGGTAGAGAAAAGAGCTCCCATCATCGATGCGGCCACAACGCCGAGCCATCCGTTCGGAACGAAGGTGAGCATGGCGGGATAGGCAAGATCTCCCTTCACGAGCGCGGGGTTTATGTGCGGAAACGCCTTCTGCAGCGATGCGAGGTCAGGAAACACGATAAGCGAGGCGAACGCGGTGAGATACCATGGCCAAGGACGTATCGCATAGTTGATCACCTGATACAGAACCGAACCGCCGACACAGTGGTTCTCGCTCTTGGCGGAAAGCATGCGCTGGACGATATATCCGCCACCGCCAGGCTCAGACCCGGGATACCACACGTTCCACCACTGAATCGCTATCGGAATGACGAAGATGGCGACAAACAGGTCGGTGTTGTTCACATCCGGGATGAACGAGAGGTGCTTCTGCACGACGGGATTGGACATCATCGCCGAAAAGCCGCCGACATCGGGATGTCCGAGAGCGTACACCATACCTACGACAGCACCTACCATTATGAGAATGAAAAGGAAAAAGTCGGTGTATATCGCACCTCGGAAACCTCCAAGAGCGGAATAGATTATGGACGCTATCGACGTAATGATGATGACCGACCACTGATCGATGCCGAAGATAACCTGACCGATCTTGATGGCGGCAAGCATCACAAGACCAGTGGTGATTACGTTGAACACTATTCCCAGATAAATTGAACGGAATCCGCGCAGAATCGCCGCCGCCTTCCCGGAATACCTAAGCTCATAGAACTCAATGTCACTTTTCGCCCCTGAGCGCACCCAAAGCTTGGAGTAGACGAACACAGTCATCATGCCCGTAAGCAGAAACGCCCACCACTTCCAGTTCTCGCTAAGCCCCGAATTACGGATGAACTCCGTGAACATGTTCGCGGAGTTGGTGGACGTGGATGCCGCACACATGGATATACCGATAAGCCACCACGGCATGGAGCGTCCGGAAAGGAAGAAGTCCTTGGCATCCTTTCCGGCCTTGCCCGAACACTTGAGAGCAATGCCTATAAGAATTACGAAAAAGACCGCTATTGCAGCCCAGTCCCAGCAATTGAGAAGCATTGTTGTTTTCATGCCGTTTAGTTTACAAAAATCCGTCCCGAATACATAGACACAAATGCGCAAAAAATATATAATAAATGCGTACCAGAGATTAAGCCGAATTCACCTCATCATGTTCCGTCACCGGAACATCAAACAGGGAAAACAACCGTCAAAATGCAATCTTTTCAGATTAGCGGCCTTTGCAGCGTCCAGTGGAGGTCTTTTCGGGAAGGATCCCCGATATGAACTCCGAAACCCGCCACGGCAATGCGGACATAAGCCACACTCCGAAACGCATCGGCCATGGAAAAGCTATAAGCCCGACATTTCT
>JAGBFY010000430.1 GCA_017936245.1 Kiritimatiellia bacterium | reverse complement strand
GACAGGGCGGTGGTGTGGACTGAGCTTCTTGAACCTAACAGGAATCTTGACTGGCATCATGACGTAGGGTTCATAATCATGTGTTCTTTCGGCAACGCCCGCCGTCTGCTGAACACGGACAGGTACGATGCCATAATCCTCGATTCCGCGAAGGCGCTTTCCCGCCGTTTCAGCGATCGGCTTGGCGTGATACGCAGCTGGGGCAAGATCGAAGACCAGAAGGATTTCCTTGTCATTCCGGACAACATGATGAATCTTGAGCTGCTGACGGCCGCGGGGCGGCTGTCCGGCGAGAAGCGCCTCGCGGATGTTGCTCGTTCGCACGCGGATGTCACGATGAAGAACCATTTCCGTGCTGACGGCGGCACGTACCACGTCCTCAACTATTCGCAGAAGGACGGTCGCGTCCAGGAGATACGCCGCGGACAGGGCGCGAGCTGCTTCACCGCCTGGAGCCGTGGACAGGGCTGGGCGATCTACGGGTACACGATGATGTACCGCGAAACCGGCAAGAAGGCGTATCTTGACTTCGCGCAGAAGGTGACGGACTTCGCGATCAACCATCCGAACATGCCGGAGGACGGCATCCCGTACTGGGACTTCGGCGCACCCGGAGAGGAGCGCGATTCCTCCGCGGGTGCCGTTATGGCGGCGGGACTGGTCGAATTATCCAGGTATGTCGATGCCTGCAAGGGACGCAGGTACCTGTCATTCGCCGCCAAACAGCTTCTCTCCTTGGCTTCGCCGGCTTATTTTTCCGTGGGTGACGAGGTGGGCCATTACCTTCTCAAGCATGGCGTGGGCAACAAGCCAAAGGACAGCGAGGTTGATGTGGTGCTCAACTACGGCGACTACTACTTCCTTGAGGCCTTGATTCGATTCAGAAATCTGATCGGTCTGAAAAGCAATAAGTAACAAGCAGAAGAAAAGCATTTACGGTGAAAGAAGCTTTTGCATAATACGAAGGAGCCGCTAAAATGACATCATTCATATTCTCCGCCTTGTTCGCCGCCGTTTCCGCATATCCGTTCTGCAATGCGGAGGTCTGTCCGGAGCGTCGGGACGATTTCGTGTGGGAGAACGACAAGTTCGGCATGCGGGCGTACGGACCGAGGGATGTCAACAAGTGGTCGGGATTCGACGTGTTCAACAAGTCCAATCCGTCCAACGTGTGCCTCAAATGGTGCCACAGGATAGACAAGGGCAATTTCCACAAGAACCGTGGGGAGGGGATGGACAACTACGCTGTCGGACCTTCCCGCGGTGTCGGCGGCATTGCGGTCTTCGGCGACGGCGAATGGAAGACTTATCCGAACTGGATATACAGCCGGGTACTCCATGCCGGTCCGGACTACTGTCAGTTTGAACTGGTGTATCCGGCGTGCTCCAAGGCCGGGAAGATGACGTGCCGCATCACTCTCAGGCGCGGCGAACATTTCTTCCGCAACGATGTGACGTTCGAGAAGAAGTTTCCGGAGGGATTCCTGGCCGGTCCCGGCCTTGATCTGGAGGTCAAGCGTGGACATGGCGGCAGCGTAAAGGAGATCGCCGGAGCGGTTTCCCTCTACGAGGATCCGAAGGGTGAAGATGGCGTTGACGGTTCCACCATGACCGCCATCTTCGTCTCGCCGAAGGATGCCGAGCGTGTAAAGGTGATGACCGACCACACCAACAGCAGGGTACTGGCGTTCGATTGCAACAAATTCACATATTGGGCGGGCGCGGGCTGGTCGATGGCGGGCGAGATCACCGATGCCGCCGCGTGGCACGAAACGGTCCGCAGGTTCCAGGAAACGTGTCTGTCCAAGCCTTGGCCCGTCGCATCGGCGACGGACGGTGTTTCGAAATCCGCCTATCTCGATTTCATGGAGGCGGCTGTCCGGGCCTACTCCGACGAGCGGTTGGTTTCGTATCAGGCCGAGGCTGAGCGCGACGGGGTGCAGGAGCATGGCTTTCCGCGGCTTACGGCAAACCTGGCGATTCTCGTCGCCAACGGACGGCTTTCGGAAAAGCGCGAACTCGCGAAGAAGATGATGGATGTTGCGTGCAGAGACGCAAGGAAGGGCAGGATGCCGCCGAAATCGGGCGGAAACGAATTTTCCGTGAAGGAGCTTTCGATAGCGCTGGTGGAGCTTGAAAAACGCCGGACGTACCCCAAGACCGTGACGGACTCATGGCGAAAGTCCCTCAGTGAGGTCGATGCCGAAAGATGCTATTCCACCGGACGCAGGGATGTGGATCTTACGAAGGCCGGCAATTGGGTCATCTTTGCCGGTGCCAGCGAGCAAGCGCGTCTGCGGCGAGGCTTAGGGGGAAATCCCGGTTTCGTGGAGAAGTATGTGGCCGATCAGCTCAGGTGGTTTGACTCTATGGGGCAGTACAGAGATCCTCATCAGCCGATGGTGTACGATATCGTGACGCGGCTTCAGTTTGCACAGATTCTGAGCGACGGATTCTCCGGACCGTCACGCGCAAAGCTGGAGGGCTGCATGGACCTTTCGGCCGAACCTACGCTTAAGCTCTTGTCCGCTTGCGGCGAGATACCCTATGGCGGACGCAGCAACCAGTTCCTGCACAACAACACGTTCTATTCCGCGCTTTGCGAATGGTATGCCGCCCGCTTTGCGGACAGGGGCGACATGGCGAAGGCCGCGGAGTTTCGCCGGGCTGCCGCGGATTCGGCGGACGCAATGCGCGTTTGGCTCGCGGAACGTCCTGTCAGCCATGTGAAGAACCGCTATCCCCGCGAATCGGGCAAGGGTGTGTATTCCGAAAAGGCGGATATCGGATGCGAAAGGTACGCCTACTTC
>JAGBFY010000429.1 GCA_017936245.1 Kiritimatiellia bacterium | reverse complement strand
TGCTCTTCCGATCTCAGGACCGAATTCATAACCCACAAAATCGAGCACATAGCGTCCGTCAAAGCTCGCCACGGGGAAGATTTCGCGGAAAATGGCCTGAAGACCCTTGTTCTCGCGCTTCGCGGGCGGAACATCAGCCTGCAGAAAATCATTATAACTCTTCGTCTGGATCTCAATGAGATCCGGCGGATCGTAGGTATTCTGGAGTTTCCCGAATACTTTGCGTTCGGCTTTTGCCATGTTGTTTACCTTTCGTGTAGAATCGGCCATAACACGCAAAACACGCCTTAACACGCGAAAATGCGTAAAATGAGCCGACTCGGCTTCGTCTTGAAATTCGTGGGCTCACGCGCAAATGAAGTCCGGTAAGCAGCCGGTTTGTTAACTGTTAAGGCGTGAAGTCGTATAAAATATCAAATCACAGCCCAAAAATCAAGAGAAAAGTGACCGACAAACTGGGAAAGTTTAGAATTTCAGCACCAAATTATTGGTCTTCGGTTACGCGCATGATCTCTTTTACGGAAGTCACTCCCTTGAACGCCTTGTGCCATCCGTCCTCTCGGAGGGTTTTCATGCCCTTCGAAAGCGAGAGGTCGCGGATCTGCGTAGCGTTCTGACGCTTGATGATCGCCGATTCTATATCCTCATCCACCTCAAGCACCTCGAAGATTGCGCGGCGACCCTTGTATCCGGTCTTGGAACAGAACTCGCATCCGACAGGCTCGAACACGGTCTGACTCTCCGGCGGATACGCGAGGTCGTAGTACTTCATGTCTAGCGGAGCCTGTTTCATGCACTTCGGACACAACCTACGGGTGAGACGCTGCCCCATTACGCCGGCGACGGCTGATGCGATGAGGAACGGCTCGACCCCCATATCGGTCAGACGAGGGAAGGCGCCGGCGGCATCGTTCGTGTGCAGCGTGGAGAACACCCTGTGACCCGTGAGCGAAGCGTTGATGGCGATCTCAGCGGTCTCGCGGTCACGGATTTCGCCCACCATGATCTTGTCAGGGTCCTGGCGCAGGAAGGCTCGAAGCGTACGGGCGAAGTCGAGACCGATGTCCTTGTTCATCTGCACCTGGATTATGCCGTCCATCTGATATTCGATCGGGTCCTCCGCAGTGAGGATGCGCACATCCATCGTATTGACCTCGTGCAGGAACGAATAGAGCGACGTCGATTTTCCCGAACCGGTAGGGCCGGTGACAAGGAAGATTCCGTTCGGACGGCGGATGATCTTGTCCACAACCTCAAAATCGCGTTCGGAGAACCCGAGATCCTTCATCTTCACGAAGTTCCCGCTCTTGGCGAGAATGCGAAGCGAGATGGATTCACCCCACGCACCGGGCATGGTGGAGACGCGGATATCGATATCCTCGCCGCCGATACGGATACCGATGCGGCCATCCATGGGAAGACGCTTCTCGGCGATGTCGAGGTTCGACATGACCTTGATACGCGAAATGATTGCGGATTTCAGCCTGTTCAGCTGCGGCGGCACGTCCACCTTGTGCAGCATGCCGTCTATGCGATAGCGTATGCGCAGCTCCGTTTCCTGCGGTTCGATATGGATATCCGTCGCACCCTGACGATCCGCTTCAGCAATGATCCTGTTCACGAACTTGACGATAGAGGCCTCTTCACCTTCTGCGCCCACATCGATCTTTGAGATCGCACCGTCCATGTCGTCCACGGAGTAGCGCCCATCCTCAAGCATCTTTTCCACGGCCTCAGCGCCGACACCGTAGAACTTCTTGACGGCCTTGTCGATCTCCTCGGCGGGAGCAAGCGCAATGCGCACCGGGCATCCTGCGGCGAGACGCAACCCATCCGCGATTGCTGTGTTGAACGGATCCGCCGCCGCAACGGTAAGGGACGAACCATCGAACCTTATCGGCATCGCGTTGTACTGGTACACAGCCGATGCGGGAAGTTTGGCGATCACGTCCGGTTTGGGCTGGA
Source organism: Kiritimatiellia bacterium (assembly GCA_017936245.1). GTDB lineage: Bacteria > Verrucomicrobiota > Kiritimatiellia > RFP12 > UBA1067 > UBA1731. The sequence continues at coordinate 1,277 of JAGBFY010000429.1, read as the reverse complement.
CGTTCGACACATCAACATACTCAAGGCCAAGCACTCCGCCTATTTTTTCGAGAAAGAGAGCTTCCTTTTCGCCGCCGAACTTCAATATGCCTTCAAGGAGCGGCATCTCTGGATTTGCCGCCAAGCCGTCCTCGATACGCCCAACCGCAGCGTCGGAGTATATCCCCGTCGCCTTGAGCAGATTTTCCGCCAATGTGGATATGTGCTTCATGATTTATGATATGCCCCGGAACCGCGCCGCTGACGCGACACCGGAAGCATTCCCCAATCTTAACTTCTTCTGTTCACAAGAAACTTGAATTATCCCATATTCACACCCGTAATGCAACACCTCCAAGCACCGACAATGCACCAATCGCCGCGCAGAGGAATATGAGCGCCATTATGGAAAGTTTGCGTTTCACAAGCATCACCGCAGAAAACACGGCGAGCGCGAACGCCACAGGACGAAACACAAACCCGCCATCAGTATCGATTCCCCACACGCTCAGCGAACAGAACTTCCAGAACGCGACCGCCATCAACAGCACAGACACCGGCTTCAATAACGACAGAAGAATCCGCACCACTGAATTGTCTCGCCATCGGTCAAGTCCGACAAGCGCCGCCGTCATCATGAAATACGAAGGCATAAGCAGAGCCGCAGATGCCACAACCGAACCGACAACACCATTCATGCTGTAGCCGAAAAAGGTCGATGCATTGAGGCTGACCGGACCTGGCGTCATCTGGGTAAGCGCCATGAGATTGGAGAATTCCTCAGGAGACATCTTAAGCATGGCGGCATCCGGTCCCACGAACGCATGGAAGTAGAACGGCACAAGAGGGAATCCCCCGCCGATTGCAATGCATCCGAACTTGAGGAACGCAAAAAGCGAATCCCATGCAAATGCCGCAGCAAGTGACAGTCCCACGGCGAACACACAAAAGCCGCCTATCCGCTCTTTGATGGACATCGGAGGCAGGCAGACGCCCACCCCATTCGACCAATCGGAACGGGACTTGAAAAGCGTCCTCCATACAGTTCCCGCAATGACTCCGGTAAGTGCGCTCCGCAACCCCAGAAAGGCTCCTTCAATCCAGATGTTGTCTTTCGGGATGGACGCGAACGCGACTGACACCCCGAGGAAGATCATGATTGATGGCAGCGCGACTCCAGCAAGCGCTACCAACGCCCCAAGTCTGCCATTAGTCTTGAGTCCGACATAGATTGCCGAGTTCCCCGCGATAAGCCCCGGTATGGAGGATATTATGGGAAGGTGTTCCAGCAGCTCCCC
>JAGBFY010000004.1 GCA_017936245.1 Kiritimatiellia bacterium | reverse complement strand
TCCCTGCGTCCAGGTCTGCTACTTGACCTTTGTCTCAACGCTTACCGGGTTCGACTGAGCGGCGGCGCTCGTGTCGCTCCCGGCGTTGTCGGCGGTCTGGTGGAACTGCGCTATGACGGCGATGCCGGGAGTGGTGTTTTTCTTGTTGGCCAAAAATGAATACAGGCGTAGAATTGCCGACTAATTGCTGCAAACTCCCGAACAAAACATCCATAAACTCCCGAACAAAACATCCACAAACTCCCGAAACATATTGTATAGATGACCTGTATTTGATAAAATCACGCCATGAAAAAATACAGAAAAAGAGTCGTTGATGATTTACTGGCACGCAAACTGCTCGGCATGGGGGCGGTTTTGGTACAGGGAGCAAAATGGTGCGGAAAAACCACGACTTGCGAAGAATTTGCTAAAAGCGCCCTTTATAAGGCAGATCCTGATACAAAAGAGTCAAATCTGCAGATGGCCGATATAGATATAAAGGCACTCCTGAAAGGTGAAAGACCTCGATTGATAGATGAATGGCAAATCGCTCCAAAATTCTGGGACGCTGTCAGATATCATGTCGACCATTCAGATGGTTTCGGACACTTCATTCTGACTGGAAGTGCGGTGCCTCCAGACACGAAGGAAATAGCGCACAGCGGCACGGGACGGATTGCTAGAGTAACCATGCGCCCCATGAGTCTTTGGGAAAGTGGAGAATCAAATGGTTCCGTATCGCTTGGTGGACTTCTTACCGGAAAAGAGTTTACATCAGTCGAATCTCCTGATCATCGGCTCGAAGATGTTGCCTTTATGGTCTGTCGTGGCGGATGGCCGCAAGCCGTCCAACAGACCGGGGAAATTGCATTGGACAGGGCGAACGACTACTATGAAGCAGTTGTTGAATCAGATGTGTCACGCGTCGATGGCGTATCCCGTGCTCCATCGCGAGTGCATCGGCTTATGCGAAGCTATGCAAGACTGCAAGGAACTCAATCAAATCTATCCGTAATCAAGAAAGACATGCAAACCAATGACCGTTCTTCGCTGAATGAGGATACGGTTGCCTCTTATCTTGAGGCTCTGAAAAAGATATTTGTCGTGGAGGATATGGAAGCCTGGTGCCCGAATCTTCGGTCGAAGGCGCAAATTCGCACTACCGACACGCGTTACTTCACCGATCCGTCGATTGCCGTTGCTGCGCTTGGCATTGGCCCTGGAAGCCTAATGAGTGACTTGAATACGTTTGGCTATCTCTTCGAGTGCCTTGCAATACGCGACCTTCGCGTATATGCATCGGCTCATGCGGGCACAGTCAGTCATTACCGTGACGCGGATGGACTTGAATGTGATGCCGTAGTACATTTGCGTGATGGGACATCCGGTTTGGTTGAGGTGAAGCTTGGTGGCGACAGACTGGTGGAGGAAGGTGCAGCCTCCCTGAACAAACTTGCCAATAAACTTGATATAACCAAGACGTCAAAACCGATGTTCAAGATGGTACTCACCGCCATAGGCAAGTTTGCATATCGCCGCCGTGATGACGATGTAATTGTCTGCCCTCTCGGATGCCTTAAGCCATAACATAATAGCTGAATATACGAGATTCAAAGATCAATTCGGGTTTCGGGTTTTGCAACTGGGAACCAGGAACCCGAAACTCAGAACCTTCACTTCATACAGCCATATCTCTCAAAACCGCCGCCTATCCATTGAAGATTTTCATTGCAGCAAGCAGGGACTGTCCCCACAGGGTTCCTATTTACCTTGTCCGGCACCCCAAGCACTCAATTCGGACAAAAACACTTACGCCTCTTTTCAGAACTGACTGTCGTTAAGCAGCATGCGGATGATGCGTCCGCTGCCGCTGGCGTTCGGACTCCACGGGAAGTACCACGGATTGTCGTCGCGATAGCGTTCGCCGACATAATACTCGTCCGACACAGAATATTTCACAGTCGCATCAAACACGAGGTCGGCGAGATCGTCGCGGCCGATTCGTCTGAAGCACCAGTAGAAGTGCTGTTCGGCATTTGTCGTGTACCATATGTGCCTGTCGCTAAGATTTTTCTTTGGCGGATTGTTTGCGCAAAGCCCCTTCGGCGACGCCTTGCCGCTGCGCAGGCACCAGTTGTACACCTTCATCACATCCGACTGGGGCACATATCCGCATTCAAGCCCGATGCGCAGCACGTACCCGTGCGAATTGTTGAAATATCCGGCCTTGAGGAACGCCTCATCATCGCCGCTGGGGACAAGTGGAACTCTCAACTCGTCCTTATCCTTTGCCGCATCGCTGAACTTCCTGTACACCGACGCGATCAAGCCCCGCAGATCTTCATATTCCGCCTGCACCTCGTCCGCGCGGGAATCGCCGAAATGCCGCGCCGCAAGCGCAAACGACTTAAGCGCCGCAAGGGTGCTGTGATCGGTAAAGACCCACAGCTGGATCGGTGTCTTATTGTCGGTAGCCCGGGCGGCGGGGAAGAATCCCGGCATACCCTTCTTCGGATCGGTTGCCGTCTCCTTGCGTTTTTGGCAGATCCAGTCGAACGCCCTGAACGCGGCATCGCGGTGACGGTTCCACACCGCACGTTTGTCGAACTGACGGCAATAGCGCGAAAGCGAATACAGGCATTCGCCGGAATTGCACACCCAGTCGTTCTTGAACGGCCCGATGCGTCCGTCTTCGGCCGAATATTCCCGGAAATAGAAATCAAGAACACCTTCAATGTACATATCGAAGTCGCCGATGAGCCCGAGCGCGATAAGCATATCCTTGCAGTCCCACGGCCAGACAAACCGCTGCAGACCGCCCTGACGCGGCAGAATCAGATCCGATCCGACGGGATGACTGAAACACTGGAGCATCTGCACCGTAAGGTTCTTCACGAGACGCATCTTCGCTGGATCATTACGAACCGCCGCCGGCAGACGGTTGATCTTCGCAAGTTCACTCCTCCAAAAACCGGCGGCGGCGGTTTTTGCCGTCTCCCAATCCTGCGGGCGGGCAACACCGTCATGCGCGCCGAAAGTCAAATCCAGGACCAATGGCCTGCCGGGCGGGGGCAATGCGATGAAGCGAAGCGACGCCGTCTTCCCGTCCCACTCTACTCCCTCCGGCAATCTAGCCGCACGGATTGTAGCCGAGGAGCTTTTCCATGTATCCGGGAATATAGTCGAACGGAATTCAAGCGGCTCCGACCATCGGAAGTAATCCGCCGAAGTCTCATATGGTTCATAGATGTCGGGAGAACCCTTGACCGCGTAGCATTCACGCAGGCGGCGGAACATCACCGCCATCGGCAAGCCGGTCTTCGCGGCGCCGTCGTTCTCTACGGTAAGGCGGACGAAGCATGTCGGAAGTCTCACTCCGGTGTCGCAGAATGCATCAAGCGAAATCACCAGGCCATCCTTCCTCCATGTAAGGCCATGGAACGGCATGCCGTCTTCAGGTATGCGGTTCTCCGCCGTCTTGAAGTCGAACGGCTCGTCCTTTTCGCCGTGCATCACCCAAATGACGTCTGATTTAAGGTTCGGATACTTGTCGGACCAGTCGTGGTGATGCGCCACGTCGCCGCGGATGATCTTGCCGTCGTTCCACAGCGTGAACATGTTCTGCGCCAACGGCGGATGCAGATACCGCCGCGTGGTGCGTGGCCGCCGCCACGAGGATTCTTCACCGAATGACGACAGTGCGAATGCCGCCGCGCCCACCAGACAAACGACCTTTAAGACCTTCATTTAAACTCCTTGATATTGAAAGATTTTTCCGTATTGTTTTTACTTCATGCCGATGACGCCATCGGGATCGATGGAGACAAGCGGTACGCCGTCAACGCCGATCTGGATCGCAAAATCTTCGTCAACCCTGGGAAACTTCAATGCCCACACTTCGTTAGACAGCGTCTTCTGACGTTTTACGCTGAAAACCTCATTTGCCCTCTGATACGGCATTTCAGCAACGGTCCTGCCTGAGGCGTCAACCAAAATCGCCTGCACGGGCTCTTCCGGACTTACTTTTACCGTTACAGTCTCAGCATTTGCCGGCACACAGAAATGGGAATCCACATCCTTTCCACCGCGAAGACGCAGGATTTTATCCGCCATCAATGCACCGGCGGCGCCGTCGCACGCCATCCTGAACATCAAGCCTCGAGGCGATGCCACCTCAAACCTGTACACGTTGGCGCCACTCGCCTTGAGGGTATAGTCAAATTTGCCGATAGGAACCTGAAAACTGCCGAGGTCCGTGTCAGACTTGTCAAACAACTGCACCATGACAGTATCTACCGCAAGGTTCCCTTTCGATTTCGCGGATCTGAAATGCACCTTATATTCACCAGGACCCGGAACCGCAACGACATATATGAACGATCTGGATACACCCGGAGTGAATTTCCCCTTTACCGGACAACTGGCTGACATAGGCTTCAGTTTGGGAAACTCTACTGCCGTAGATTTGAACCTGACGATGCGCTCCGGACGGGGCTTGTGCTTTGCGGCAAATGCCGCCAGATCAAACTTCTCAAGTTTTCCGTCGCATTCAACAGCAAGGTCGCCCGAGAGTTTCCCTCCGATTCCAACGCCGGTTTGGGCTAAGAAACCGAAGACCTTTCTGCCCTTGTCAAGCTTCACGGTGCAACGCTCGAACGTAAGTCCGCCGAAATCTCCGAGATAGCGGTTGTTGTCGAAATAAATCGCACTTTGGCCTCTTGAATCCCTTGCATCGAAAATGCAATCAGCAAAACTGATATCCATACCATTGGTCGAATGGTTGCGTATATTCAGCACACCGCCGTGGTTGCCGGCGAACTCGCAGTTTTCAAACCGCACAAATCCTTTGACCTGCCCGAATTCCTCGATTCGGTTCGGAGTGCCGGTCATAAACGATACGCCGCAACCCCCGTTGCCGTACGCCTTGCACCGGCGGTAAATTATGGAAACAGGTTCTGTACGCGCTGTGAAATGGCCAAAGTGCATATCTATGCCGTGTGAACGGTTGCCGTTGAATACACAATCCTCATACACCACGTTGACGAACCTGTTGTCTTCCCTGTTTGGCTCCATGTCGATCCCGCATTGAGGAGGGACTCCGACCGTATCGTTAAAGCAGCAGCGACGCACCGTCATGCCGTCCACACTGATCGGGCTCATCCCCTGACGGTGATGGTCGCGCACGACAAGGTTCTCAAGAGTCACATCCTTCGCTCCGTTCACATAGACTCCATCTCCTCCGGAGGAGAGGATCGTAAGATCCTTGACCGTAACGTTCTGCACTTTCAGGATCGACACCGCATGACGCCATTCGCTGAAGGAATATTTGTTTTTCGGGTTCTGATAGTCCGCCTTGTTCATCTTCAGCACGGCCTTTCCTTCGCCGCGCAGCACAATGCTTGAAATGCCGCCCGTAATTCGCACCAGGCAGTCGTTCCGGCCGTAGAATTCACCGCGCTTTGCCTTCAGCGTCACGCCGTCCGCAAGCACCACCTCGATATTGGAGTTGGTGATGACCAGCGGCCTCGAAATCCAGTCTCCTGCCTGCCGGTCGATGATGACCTTGCTTGCACCGGAGTCGAACGCCGCCTGCAGCGCTGCGGTGGAGTCCTCGGCGTTCCAGCCGAACGACGAAACCTTTACGCAATCCGCCGCCAACGCCGGCAACATCCCGAGAACAGCCGCCGCGAAAAAACTTCCCTTACTTTTTATTTTTCTATTCATTTCTCTTTCCTTTTCTCTTTACTCATTACTCATCTCTCATCTCTCATTACTCATCTCTCATCTTACTATAACCTGAAATCCGACGAAATCATAATATGCGCTATACGTGGTAAAGCCCGTTTCCCCATCGTCTTCACGAATCACCCGCTCCAGCAAACCGTCGATAGCGCATGACTTGTTGAACTTGATGCGAGAGCCAAGATTGAGTGCGTCCGCAGCAGAAGTCTTCACCGTCAAAAGACCAAGCTTATAATCTTCTTTGGCGGATGCCAAAGCGGCGTAATCGGGATTGTCGATACGCACATTGATTTCCCCGTCTGCCGGAAACGGCGTATCCGTATTTACGTTGTAAAATCCGTAACGTCTGACTTGGGCATCATCCGGATTGGAATCAAGTGCAAGACAGCCATTTTCCAACAACTCAACCGTCACCCCGTTCAAGCAATCATGCCGGAGGGCTTTTACCGCGCCATTGGTCACTGACAATCTGAAATCAACATCAGATCGCGGAACACCGGCCAATTCACCTGCAGAATCGAGGAATTTCGCATCTCCGCCAAGACACAAGGTTCCTCCGCCGACTTTACGCAACGGGCCGTCAAAAGTAATCGGCCAATTGCAGACAAAATCACAATCGGCATCAACATTGACTGTCGCCGTATTGGTGACATACAAACCGCGATTCAGACCTTTCGCCAATTCCAGTGAGTTGGTTACAATCATTTCAGAACAGTCGGCCAGCGAGAGCGCTTTGCAGTTGAATTCATCAAGCGCCCCGCCCAATCCGGCAGGATTTACCACCACGATCTTCAGATGATCCTCATCGGCAACGGTAGTGGCAGGGGCTTTATACCTGACAAGTGAAATACTTCCCTTCCATTCCGAATTATCGGATGTGAAAGCAATCTTGCAATGCGGCAATTTTCCTTTTAGAGCGCCCCGCACTTCCCAATTGCCATTGCCAATAAGCGTAGATGCTATTGTCAATTCACTGCCGTCACATGCGAAAGAACTGACATCTGCACCCATATGGATGGTGCCGTCAAGCGTTGGCTTAAGGCCGCTGACCGCTCGAATCGAGAGACCAGTTGTCAATTCAAGATTTATGGTTGTTTTTGTATTGTCGGCAAGGGTAAAATTGGCTGACGAGCCGACGGTTCGCAATACCAAGCCGGGAAACACGTAGTCTGTTTCACGCAAATATGGCGTACGGATGCTATGACCTCTGCCTGTTTTTTGCCCGAATTCATATATTGCAAACTCGTGCGGCATATTATCGTTAGACCACTGACCTGCATTTTCTTCAGAAAAAGCCGAGGTAAGAGCAGCATAGTAAGATTCATCTAAATTTTTACCTGAATACTCATTACTATCTGCCGTTTTCAGCCAACCTCGCCCGGGGAAAATCGCCACGAGCGATTTAATGCCGTTTTCCGCATCTTCAATTACGCGAAACAATGGTTTTTCATAAACATTGACACTCGTTTCATTTGAAAAGACAAAGCGCTCCGCTTCTATCGTTTGCGTATCGGGAACGATCAATACCGGAAATACGCGCGGCTGATCGTTTTTCACGGTCGGCAAAGACGAAAAACAGATTCTCACCTTTCCTTCATCTTGAGGAATTGAAAAGGCATCCGTAACCCGGATTACGCCGGTTGTGAGAGTGGTCGAATCGTACGGAATAGTGATGAGCGATTCCGGATGCAAGGTCAAACCGGAAAGTTTCACTTCGCCCACAGAGGCAACGTTAAACTCCACACCACCTTCAATCTCCACAGTGGCATCGGAATCGGTCGGCCGCAAAATAAAGGTTACATTGCCTTGGGTCGGCGAGATAAGCGGCTTGTTTGATACAATCCGAATATCTCCATGGTATTCAGTCAACCCTTTATCATTTAATTTATTAATGCCAAATGTAAAATTGGTCATGTCCATGTATTGTATACCCGTACCGTCGTAGTAACCGCCAACAACAATACCTACTCCATTCTCACCGATAAGTGTCGTTGTTATATTAAGTGTATGGTCGTTTTTGCCGGATGTAAAACCAAAGGGTCTCTCCTTTGGAGACACTATGGTTGGAGATGCAAGATTCAGGTCAGCGCTTCCCATCTTCAGAACATACCCCGATGCAAGCTTCAAGAATCCGTTATAGTGCGTTGTGTGTGCATTAATCCGCAACACGCTTAAAGAATAATTGGAAGCGTCAAGGTCTCCAATCCACAGATCGCCGCCATCAAAATTATGCATAGCTCCTAACGTAAGACTGCCTTTGACATAATATGTATCATTGGAATCAAGAGGTCCGCTGCCCGATACCCCGTTCAAAGGAGAATCCTTCCAACATTCGCCAGCGTTCTCTCCATGCCATGCGTGATCTTCAGCATACGATCTCTTCAGGTACCATGATCCGGCATGCGCCCCTGCGGCAACAAACAACAACACACCTACCGTCATTAGAACTTTAAAATTCAGACTTTTCATCATTTCCTCCGTATGATTCATATGGTTGGACATCTTGATGTGGACACGCGAAAAATTATACATTACCGGGTGAAAGAAAAGCGAAATAAATGAACGAAAAAAACACGAAAACAAATTTCACAAAATCTGATACAATTACGCCATGAAAGTTATTCTATTCTGCAGGGAGGAGATACATAAATTCACGCCTTATTCCATCAAGGCGACTGAAACTCTCCAACATTATTTTGCCGGAGATTTCCGCATTCAAATGATTGGAAGCAATATCGATGCGGTGCAGTTGCGCAAAGTGATCGCCTTTTGGCGTCCGGCGGGCGCGATAGTTTCGGCCGCGAGCGGATACGGCGTATTCACCCGGCGGAATCTGAAACAGCTGCCGACGGTGTATCTCGACCCTCCCACCATTTCGGCTTCATCATTCAATGTGGTCCAAGATAACGAAATGGATGCGAGGATTGCCGCCACGGAACTGCTTTCACCAGGAATGAAGCACTATGCGTTCGTCGGCAGCCAAAAACATTTCTGGTGGTCGGCGGAAAGAAGCAAAGCCTTCATTTCAGGAATGCGCGCCTCCAATCTTCCCTGTTCTGCCTTTGAGCGCAAGCTTCCAGAAGGCGATTATCTCAAGGAACTCGCGCTCTGGCTTCGAAAGCTCCCAAAACCGTGCGGAATATTCGCAGACAACGATGTGACGGCCTTGAAAGTGGTTGAGATATGCTCTGCTCTGAACATTGCAATTCCGGAAGAGATAAAACTCGTCGGCTGCGACAACAATACGGATATATGTGAAAAATCCCCGATTCCCATAAGCAGCGTATGTCCGGACTACGAAAACGCCGCAATGCTCTGCGCTAAACTGCTCGAAGAACGCATAGCGGATCCTTCTATGACGCCGCGCACGGTCAAGTATCACGCATCCGGACTCGTCCGGAGGACTTCAAGCAGCAGTCTAACCAAGTGTGATCGTCGCGTCGACTCGGCGCTGAAACTGATTCATGCCAAGGCTTGCGACGGGATAACCGTATCGGATATCGCCTCGGAGCTTGGCTGTTCCGCACGGCTGCTTCAGATGCGTTTCAAGGCCACCGTCGGCACACCGATCAAAGAATTCATATCCGATGTGAGAATGGAGCGGGTTTTGATGATGCTCAAAAACGGCCTAACCCCGATTCAAGGCATCGCCAAGGCCTGCGGCTACGGGACCGACGCGGCCTTGCGCACCGCGTTCCGCAAAAGACATTCCATGTCCATGAACGAATGGCGCAGACTATACCTCGACTCCCATTGAACAGCAGCCTTTATTTCATCTTAAATCCGTGGAGACAAGACCCTGCAAAATTAATAGGAAATAGTTAATTAAAAGGGCGAAGAATTTAGGGGGTTTGGGGGCGTTCCATCAGCAGCCCCTGATGACCTGCTGGGATTAATGCCTTACCGTTATAAATGGCAGCAAGATCGGGCCGTCCCGAAAGTTTGTATTCGCGCAACAGCTTCGGTGCTTCCGGATTGACGAAATCCCAAATGCGGACTTCACCTCTGCTTCTTGAAGTGCAAACCACAATCCTTCCGTCAGACCGCGGAATACCGCCAATGCCTTTTGGATGAGAAACCTTCATGACCGGGCCGCGCGTTCCATCGGGATTGACGAATTGATAGCCGCCACCCACCGTATACAGAAACTTGTCTCCGAACGCACATATGCCGTTGCTCTGATTTCCTGCCTTGATCTTTCTGGGATCATCTGTCCTCGCTGGACCTCCATTCCCGGCAAGTGTCGGCCACACAAGCCCCTTCTTGTTCCTATGCGCAGGAAACGCATTCCCTATCGCCCTATCCGGCAAATACCTGTCCCACTGGCAGCCCATCAGAATTCTGCACAGTGGCGTCAACGCATTGAAGTCTTCCAAATGGAACAGGTCGCAGGTTCCCGTACGCGTGGACAGAACCACTTGGCTTCCGTTTGGAGCCCAGCACCAAAAGGCGACACTTTTGCCTTTTTCCTGCGGCATGCGTCTGGCAATCTCCCGGAATCCTACAGGGCCATCCAAATCATACACACTCCATCCATCCGTTCCCTCGGCAGTCACAAGCCGCTCCCCGGCAAAGCAACAATCCGTCACTCTCTTGCCGCCCGTCAACTGCCCGATTTTCTTAAATCCATGCTCAGCCGACACCTCCAGCACATGCAGCCCCGCATCCCCGAATGCGGCATATGCGATATTGCCTCTCAGGCATACGGTCCGCGCCTGACCGGGTTTGGACGGCCGATACACATAAAACGAATTAAGGTCCGTAGGATAGGCATCTCTACTTGACGAATCCGCTGGAGGCAGACCCTTTGCCACTTCCTGAGGCTTGATTCCTTCCATCGGCACGACCCAAAGACCGCACGGCTTAGTCGACACATACAAGCACCCATTGCCGACAGCCACAGAACTAATGGCGGCAGATGGCCAGTTTTTGCCTTCTTGCGGAATGCACAAACGGTCAATCACTTTAGGCTCATGCGGATTTTTTACATCTACGACAAACATACCATTATGGGAATCGCAGCAGAATGCGAAACCGCTCGACACTCTCGGCGTCCAGTAATCATTGGTACGCGGCTTGAATCTCGGAAAGTCGATTCTTGAAACATGTTTTGGCTTGGCCGGATTGGAGATATCGAAAATATCCATTCCGCGACCGCGTCCGCAAGCCTCTTCTTCAGAGATTCCGCGCGAAATGCGCAGTGTTCGAGGAATATCATGCCCTGTTGAACAGTAAAGATATTTGCCGTCCGTGGTGACACCGTCGCCAAAACCTCCGAGTTGAAGCTCCGCCACTTTTCGGAAGTGTTTCATGGAGCGGGCATCAAACACCGTCACCTTTCCAGCCGCCCATTCCCCGGAATAAAGAAAACCGTTATGGTACACCACCGACTGCGATTCAGGAGTCTTCCTGATGCAAATATGCCTGGGGTTGCACGGATCCGACACATCCACCGCCTCGACGCCATTAATGCGTTCCGACAAAAATACCGTATTTCCGACAACCTCTATGCCGGTTGCAAACTCGACGGAATCGAATCTTGAAAGCAACTTCATTTTTTCAGGATTGCTCACATCCACAATGCGAAGCCCAGTTTCGCGAGACGCGACATAGGCTAGTTTTCCCTGAACCACAACCTGCCGCCGATTATCCATGCCTTGCAACGTTCCGCACAACTTCGGCGAAAGCGGCGAAGATACATCAAGGGCGTACAGCGAATCATCAGCAATGCAATACAGGATGTCGCCCTGAAGAAAAACTCCCATCGCGACATCTCCAACGGCCTCTACCTTACGAGGATGCCCCAACACACCCGCATCTGACGACATGGCAATGCCCTTTGCGCCCGACGACGGCAAGACAAACACTGCCATACCCAACAGAAAAACCGCCTTTATAATTCCAATTCGCATTATTTCAGAACCTCACTATTGGATTATCTTTTCAAGCGAAAATTATACAAGACATAACGAAAATAACACGCAATAAACTACTGAAAAAACACGAAACCAAATTTCACAAAACGATCGTCAAAAATTTTTATCTGAATTTTCAGTTGCCGTCCCTTGATTTTCAACCCCGAACACAAAATCTAGAACCTCTTTTGCGGGATAAGCAAGAACTTCCTGATGGCCTATGCCGTCAAAGACGTGAAAGGACGTCTGCCGCTTCCAATCCGGATACGCATCCAAATATTTCTCGAAACTACGGAACCGTTCAAGACGGTTCTTCCCCTGACGGACCGCTGCAGGTGTCATATCAAGTGCAGTATGTGGACGCCCCAAGGTATCCTTGCTGCCGCAACCTCGCCACACGCGCCGCGAGCAAAGATTTTTCATAATGTCCCCGTCTGTAAGCGACGCGCCATAACGAGGCCGTCCCTTCAATCCATAATGCCACGGATCGTTCTTTTCAAAACGGAACTCGGTAGAGGGCGACATGTCGATATAGACCAGATCTATGCCTTCGCGGACAGCTCCCCTGCCAATCGCCGCATAACGTCCGGCGAACTGTCCTCCTGCCGAAAACCCCGCCAGGACGATCCTCCTTAATTCCGGAAAAATGGTCTTATCACCCAATCGGCACAAAATGCGATCGATGTAGTCGTACGAGCTGAAATTCGTGCCGTTCGCATCTCCACCTCCCCGCCAGTCGTCCGAAGCCAGCCCGGGTACGTTATTCGCCTTTTTTGCCCATGAATCATTCCAGACAGCCCGACCGTCATAAGCTTCATCAGGATTCTTTTCAAGCGTAGCGCGTCGCGGAAACATCGGGGCTATCACATAGGGTACGGGCTCGACACCATCAGCACGCGCAGCAAGGGCTGCATTGAAAACCGGAAACAGCTTTCTAACGTGACCACCCCAGCCATGAATGAGTATAACCGCCGTGCGGCACCGAGATCCATTCTCGATTGGAGTAGCAGCATCGTAATACACTGTCACTGGAACTTTTATATCCTTGAACCTGTACCGGTTGCGGACATGAGATTTACCATCATTGGCACAAAGCATCATCGCAAAAACAGATGCGAAAATAAAAGCCATATGCAGATGGCATTTACCGCAACGGCGAATTCCCGTTATCGCTTCAACAAGACCATTGCGCCTTACTGCAGACATGAGCCTGTCTACGTAAAAAAACCTTTTTGCCGCCATTTTGACATTTCCTTTCTGATTCATTCGAACACCGCTAAGCAAGAAGACTTCCTGTCGTGAAACTCGACAGTCTACACCTTCAGGAACACGCCCTTGCGATAGAGAAACCACAGGACAAACCAGCAAGAAGCAAGGTGTCCCATCGAAATAAGCGCCAAACCAAACTCCTCTGGCAGGAACCTCGCTGCGCCGCCGAGAAAAAACTTTGAGATGCCATCGAAGTCCACGATACGCTGAAGAAGGTACACTGTTATCGCATTCATGCCCACCACTCGCAGCGGCAACGTCCAGCCGCGCCACTTTTTCACGTCTATTACCCAGTAGAATACGGCGAATAGCGCAAGCGAATATGCGCCAGAGACGAGGACAAACGAAGAGGTCCAGAGTTTCTTGTTTATCGGCATCCAATTTGACCATACAAGCCCGGCAGCAAGCATGACAGCCGCCGCCGCAAGCATCGCAACCGTCTTGACACCACCGGCAGGGCGAGTCCTCACGCGCCCATCGCATCCATTCCACCGGACAAACTCACCGGTAAACATCCCGAGCATTGCCGTCACGACCGCCGGCAAGGTGCTCAGTATCCCTTCCGGATCCGCCCTTGTTCCGCCGCCAAGCGAATTCGGAAGGAACAACTTGTCTATATATGCCGCATAATTCCACTCTGGCGACCATGGATCAACGCCTGCCGGGGCACCGGGCACGGCGGCAAATCGCATGATTGCCCAATACCCGACGAGAAACCCAACCGCGATAACGATGCGCGTACGACACGGGAACGCCATGTACAGAAACGCCGCCAACATCCATGCGAGTCCGATGCGCCCGAGGACGCTCGCCCAACGCACCTCGCCGAAGCCTTTTGTCAGAAGCCCATTGTATATCATGCCGAGCAGAACCAGCATAACCCCACGATAAATGAGCTTGCCCGCAATTCTCTTTGACATCCACCCTTTCTCACTCATCTTCACATATGAAAACGGGAATGCTACGCCGGCGATGAACAGGAAAAGCGGAAAGATCGTGTCATGCTGTGCGAAGCCGTGCCATTTAACATGGTGCATCTGCTGCGCAAGCCAGCAATCCCCCACGCCAAACGCCATGCACAAGCGCACAACAACCGTCGAAAGCCCGATGATAAAGAGCATGTCGAATCCCCTCAATGCGTCAAGGGAAAATAAACGTTCGCTGTTTTCGGATTTCATAAAATCACTTCCCGCATATGCGTTTGAAATGCGGCAACACATGCCTTAGCCAAATGGCATATCCCGCCTCGTTCAGATGTAAACGGTCCTGAGAAAGATTACCTGACATGCCTCCGGCGGAATCGCGCAGTTCAGATGTGAAATCGCACCACACGATATGCGTCCCGTCGGCAAAGCCCCGGATAATTTCATTCACTTTTGCGTTTTTGGTATTCCGCACATCAGCTGCCGACTTCCCTCGCGGGAAAATCGGCAGAAGAAGAATCGCAGCCTGCGGTTGGCGCGAACGTATAAGGTCGAGGATGCGGCGCACGCCAACCGCAACATCTTCGGCCGGCTCTTTGTTATTCGTACCAGCCATCACCATGAAGAGCTTTGCCTTGTATCCGTCAAGTTCCCCATTCTCAAGACGCCAAATCATGTTTTCCGTGCGGTTGCCGCTGTATCCGAGATTAAGAA
>JAGBFY010000428.1 GCA_017936245.1 Kiritimatiellia bacterium | reverse complement strand
TGACCCGTCCATTCGAATACCATTGCACTTCGCAAAAAAGGCTTGGATTGCCGCACGAAGCAATTTCGCCATCATGATGGATAAGGTATTGCGCTGCTCTCGACTTGGCTTCTCCTGATTGCATAAGGCCGATGCCGCCTGCATTTCACCGCCATTTTGAGCTACCGCCGCCTCCACAGCATCCATCACACAGTGCGACATGAAGAATGGGCTGGATCGCTGCCCCTTGTCGTAATCAAGGATCAGCAGCACGTGCACATGATCCGGCATGATCGAGAAATCAGAGATCCCAGCCGATGGCCACACATCATGCACCGCAAGCAATGTTGCTTGCACCAATTCACCACATGCCGTGAGGTTGGGATATTTCGGCCCCTCCACAATCCGCGACAGCAGCTTGCGGCGCTCACTCACCGAGAATGTAGCAAAGAAGAATTGTTTCCCATTGTGGCTGAAGTGAAGCTTCATGGAGCGGATTATACCATAAAGGACGGGGCTCCGCCCCGAACGCGGATTTGGCCTTACTATGGGCTGGATTCGGGCGATGGAATGGGGCTTTGCTCTGAACCCCGTATTCGGCCCGCTTCGAGGTGCGCAGAATGCCGCTACCGCTATTTCCTCTTCGGCATCGGGATCTTTATAGGATTGGTCGGGCCGCGTTCCTTGTCGGCTGTTGTTGCAGGGTAATTATTTGAAAAGCTCCGGTTCGTTTTCGACTAGGTCTGCGGCAAGATACTTGTAATCAAGGTTATCAATACCATAAAGACCTTCGGCAATCTGATCGCAGAGACGGCTGCGGTAATAGATGTCGGTAGCCGATCGGATGTCGATTTTACGCATTCGACTTAGTTCGCTGATAATGTCTATGGCTAAGTCTTGCCGGTAAATGTCAACTGCTGACTTTTTCATAGTTTGGCATTTCGATTGTTTGAGATTTTTTGAAGGTCAGTAATCCATTTATCGCCTTCACCGTAACAAGTGCAATTTGATCATTAGGCTTTGAATAACTTAATTCTCGTAAAGCGCCTTCACGGGTTATATTGCCTTTGAGATAGGCATCAACTGTTTTGAAAACATCGTCGTTTGCGACACGGCCTTTGATAATGTCATATTTACGCCAGAGTGCTTTCCCTGAACGACAGGCACACACAAAATCCAACCATGCGCCATCAGCTTCCTTAAAATCTAAAACCCTATACCCTGTGAAATCATCAGCTAATTGATAAGTTGATACAACAGGCGTCGAGAGCATACGCATAGCCTTTCGCCTGGCCCATTTCTCGGCCTGTCGCTTATATGAAGTCACATAAAAAGCTTTGCCAAAATCCAATCGACCTTTAGCCTTTGCAAGGTCTGGTATCCTGATCTCACACATACTTCCGTGATAAACTATCATGCTATTTCATACCCCCAATCCTTGACGCAACCAGTAACATCTTCAACAAGGTATTCTTTACCTAATGTATGCAATACATCATAGTGACGAATAAGATAGTTATCAAGCACTTTAGATTTATTTAAAATGGAATACACCTTCTGCGGAGACATATGCCATGCCTCCGCCAGCGCGTGGATCATAAAGACCACAAAAACAAGTACAGAACGATTCGCCATAACTTGCTTTACATTATACCAAAAAAGCCATCCGTCATGAGATGGCTTTTAGTCAATTAACTGTTACCGCTATTTCCTCTTCGGCATCGGGATCTTGATGGGGTTGGTCGGGCCGCGTTCCTTGTCGGCCTTCACCTACTCGCATATCGCTTTTTGATATTCATTTGTAGGTGCCGGTGCCCAGCCTATCTTCATAACCTTTCTATACCCTGCAAGCAATTCGGGGCATAATTCTAACTCCAGTTCCACAGTTTTCAAACTGTGGAACCATGTGATATAATAAATGGCTAAAGAAAGGATGTCGCAGTGGAGATTTGGAAGATTTGTCGAGCGTTGAACAATCCCATACGGCTTAAGTTGCTTCGTATGGTAATGACGTCGCCTAAGCACAAAATCAATGTGCTGGAGGCGTGTGATGCTTTGGGATTGAAGAAATCTCTATCCAGTCTTTATCTCAAGCGTCTCGCTGAAGCTGGTTTTCTGAGGGTGGAGCGGAAGGGAAAGTTTGTTGCATGTTCTGCCGCTCTAGGCGGAAGATCGAAGATAGAACGGCTGCAGACGGCGTTAAAAGAGCTTCTGTCCTCCAAGAATGGGCAGAACTGGACAGAGCCGATCCTAACGAGGGTGAATGCAATTTCGCATCATGGAAGGATACATATCCTACGGTTCATTGCAGAGAACAGCGATGTTATGTTTAACGAACTGTCTTCAGGTGTCGGAATGCCTAAAACTACTGTGTTCAGGCAGCTTGGAGTACTTGTTAGAGCTGGCTTTGTCGCAGTAAACTGTGAAAACAGTCTGCATTCCTATAGGCTGGCGCCACAGAAGGATCTCCTGTCCCAAGTCCTACTTTCATTTGCAGTAGATGTTCGCTTTGCAAATTGATTGTTCCACAGTTTGAAAACTGTGGAATTGAATGTGCCTATGAAAGTGAGTGCAGCCGCAATTAGAACTGGTTAGGAACGGATGATCTCAAAAAACATCCAGAAACTAATGACTGGTTATTTCCTTTTCGGCAGTGGGATCTTGATGGGATTGGTCGGGCCGCGTTCCTTGTCGGCTTTCACCTGCTCCCATATCGCCTTCTGCATTTCACTCTATCGGCGCCAAGCCCATTGCGGCGAGAATCTCGTTTGCCTCTTTGAGGCGTTGTTGACGGTTCTCTCCATCCATCAGAACCTCATCAAGCAGGCGTTGACGGCAATCCGACTCCATTTTCTGGCGATGACTGACGAATTTGAAGAAATCCTTTATCCCTGATCCGATGCGGAGATAAAGCTCTGCCTCATCCTTAAGTCCCGCCACAATCCGCTTCAGCTCTGCGATGTCGGGACCGTCATTTGGATGTATGATGATGTCATGTCCAAGGGCGTCGCAGAAATCTCCGACAAGTTCCGTCGGCTCGTCCGGGAGATTCCCGCAGTCAATGCCCGGCATGGCAAAGCGCGCCAGATAGTTTTCGCTTGCATGCACAAAACAGGTCACGGAAGACAGGCCGTCGGCCAGAGATTTTATGTATCTGCGTGGATGAGGCTGCGCAATCCGCTCTCCCGATTTTATCTCGACAATCGGTGTGGAAATGCCGCTAGGTGCCTCTTGTACATTCGGCTTCCCTTGAACATCCTTATCCGTAACAAACCACGCAACCATGCCGCCGCAAACTGCCGCCGCAACGGCAATCAGCGTCACAACCTGCTTCTTCACGCCAGGATACCCTTTGCCCGTTTCCCAACCCTTCGGCTCCACCTTGATTGCACGGATCCCCCGCTCCCTCAGCATGGAAAACGCCGCCTCACGGTCTGGAGCATCAATCTCCCCCGTGTGCCTGTCGTTGTTCGACGTCTTCCAGTAGTAGGTGAATGTCATTTTGAGTTGATACGCTCTTGATGGCGTTTTTCTCTGGCAGCGTTGAGTTCATCCCGAGACATCGGCATCGACAGCGGTTCGATTCCCATCTGTTCAAGTGCGATATTCATGGTCTTGATGTATTGTTCAGCTCCTTCCCTGTCCCCTGCATCCACCAATGCCTTCAGCTCTGCGGCACACACGTTGCGGGTGGCAACGTTCTCATTCACCGTTTTCTGGTGTTCCGCAAGCGCCTCGCGGTAGCTCATTCCGTCATCCATCAGCTGCTTCATCGCTTCGCGCGCATTGCGCACCGCCTCTTTGAGACGCTTAACCTGTTCGCTGTCGTCCTCGGATATCACAATCGGTCGCTCCAGCGATTTCAGAAACTCTGCCTCGGATGCCGCCGTCATAGGGATCGGCGCAATCGCCTGTGTGCCGCCTCCACCTACCGCCATGGCAAGCTGATCGTCTGACGCGTTGTCGAACACAGGCTTGCGGGCGTATTTTACGGACATGCGTTTCCGCCCGTTCGCATCTATCCATTTCTCCACTATTTTGCCGAGATTGTTGGTGTGAATAGAAATCACATTGCGTTTTTCGCGCGGTTTTTGAACCTTTTCAACGGCATTGGTTGCTGTTACAGAAGCGATGTTTGTCACAACCAACGTCTGCGTCGCCTGAGAGACCGGTTTAGGTTCATTCCTCTTCTTCAGGCTCTCTTCAGCAGCTGCTTTACCTCGCTTATCAGCATTCCTTCCATCTCCGCCCTGCATCAGGAACAGAACTGCGCTTCCGATCGCAAGCATACCTGCAATCAGCCAAATCATTTTTTTCGAATAAAATCCCTTTATCCCGCTTGTGAAGGCATTCTTGGAATCACCGTCGTCTTCCCTGCCGTTTTTGACGCTTATCGGCATAATGCCTTGCACCCTGCATTTTTCAACGCACTCCGTCCTTCCGGAGGCTTCAATGCATACTTTGCGTAATGCGCCGTCGGAACCGCGATATGTAACCGTAAAATCCATGATACAGCTCCTTTGTTCTTCCGCCTATTTCAGCCCCCAGTTTACGAACGGCAGGAGACTCCCCTTGGCATCGGTGGGAAGGGTTGAATTCCGCACCTCGTCAAGGTTGAGACGGTACGTTCCGTCGGGGAACACCAATCTGTCCTCGCTGATGAAAGCCCATGTCGCTGGAAGCGTGAACACGCTTCCCTGTGTCTGTACAACATCGATACGCCGTCCGAGATGGTTCGCCGCCGCCTTAACGATCGGAAGCAGATCAATGTTCCAGTTTGAAATGTGAAGAGCGAGGATACCGCCGCGTTTCAGACGTGATGAATACAGATTAAACGCCTCCTGCGTTATGAGGTGCATCGGTATGGAATCTCCAGAATACGCGTCAACCACCAGAACATCCCAGAGCTCTTCACCTGATGAACGTTCCTTCTCAAGCTGCTTTCTCGCGTCACCGATCTGAACTTCCACGTTCCCCCTGCTTCCGCTCCTGAAATCGAACCACCT
>JAGBFY010000427.1 GCA_017936245.1 Kiritimatiellia bacterium | reverse complement strand
GGCGGTTCTGACACCGCTATATGCACACCTGTCCGCATGAGAGTGCGGTTTGACTTGTTTCAGTTAAACCACTTAGGAACAGGGGGTGAGATACATAAAATCGATTTTTTAAACATTTTCAGTTGACAGATACATAGTCGCGCCGTAATCTTGAGAAATCTACCTTACGGCTGACGGCAATACGCTTGAGGAGCCGACGCAGTCCGTTGAGCATCCTGTCGTGAAGGTCACTGCGTCGCAGGCGGCAACGCTTGGAGCGAAGTTCAAGGCGAAAAAGTCGCCTTGGAGCGGCTGGCCGGTTACGCTTTTTTCCGAAACAGATGCAGACGGCAATGTCACCTACTCGGTCAAATACGAGAAGAAGGGCTTTGTAATGTCAATCCGTTAAGGATTCCTACGTGGCAGATATGATAGAGCGGTGTGGTCTCACACCGCCTTTTTTTCAGTCGGATTGGATCATTACCTTTGCTGAATCCTTCATTTGAAAGGCGTTATGACAGGAAGGTTGAGAATTGCAGTATTGCCGTAGGCGAACCATTCGCGTCCGCAGAATTGGAAGGTCGTTAAGAGCCGTGTTTCATCCTGGGACATCTTCCTGCGGAGTACGGGTGGCGTGTTGGGATACTGAAATGAGTTGTTGTCCCCACAGACTTCAGCTTTCGGGATTCTGATGGCATGGAGTTTCGTGAACTCTGTCATTTGCGAGTGACGGGATGGTAGTCCATTCCCAGTTCCTTCGCCCATTTGAAGACCACATCCCAAAAATCACATGTGAAGCCAGAGGCACCCAACTTTGCCGCCTGACGAAAGTTTTCGCGCGTTTTGACACCGTAAACACGAAAATCAATCCCTGCCGCCCGGATTGCGTCCGCATCGGCACGGGTCATCACGTCGACAGTCGATATGCTTTGCGGACAGAATACGTCGATTTTCGCCTTTTTGCACATGTCGATCCAGTATTCGGCGGAAAACGCCTTGTCTTTGGGCAACTTCACCAAATAAATCATGCGGTATTTCGGATAGCGGGCTTTCAGGTCCTTCAAGGCATCATAGGAAAATGCAGAGACAACTATGTTCGACTCGCTGAGACCGGCCTTTTTGACCGCCGCATCAAACAGGTCGGGATATTCCTTTGAATAGCCCTTTATCTCCGCCTGGAGAATCCTGTCTTTCGGTACAACAGCCATCACTTCATCAATGAGCGGAATGCGGTATACGCGCGAGAGACCGGACTTTGCACCAAGATCGATGGTTTTAATGTCCTCAGGCGTCAGATCGGGAATGCGTTTTTTGATTCCAGTGTAGTGTTCAAGGTCTCTTCTAGTATGGATGCACACCATCTGGCCATGGCGCGTATGGTGAAAATCAGTCTCAACGCATATGGCTCCAGCTTCATATGCGCGGCGGATTGCCTCCACAGTGTTTTGCGGAACCTTCTTGTCCCACATTCCGCGGTGAGGGATCAAGATTGGCCTGGTTACGCTTCCCTCGGCGGCGCTATCCGGTGCGCCGAACGCAACAAACGCAGAGAAAACTGTGCATGCTGAAAGTAAAATATTTAATTTCACTGTTTATTCCTCTTTAAGTCTTCAAAATACCACTATCCCATAGTGGGACAGAATCCTGTATCTAGATGGCTTCTAATATATCATAAAACCATACTGTGAATCAAGTTTTTAACATCGTCGAAATGTCCTTTGAACCGCGTAAAGTTGCCCCTCCCAATGCAAAAGAAAAGAACGCTGTTCAGTGACGTAGTACTCGAAGTGTTGCCACCATTGACAGCGTCACGGCTGTTATGATACCATAATGGTCAATTAAAAAGAATGTCTCACGCCTATGGGGTAGCAAGGAATTGTGATTCCTATTTACGGGGTAGACATGTCTTACAGTAACTATTTGAAAGTTAAAGTATGAGAGATTGTCTAATTTATATAGGTAAAGTTGCAATTTTCAGTGTTACGGTATCGCTTTTACCTCAGTTGACGGAGGCTGCGCCGGTTACGGGCGGCAATGACCGCCAGGGAGCAGTAGTGTGCGCTGCCGTCTTCAACGTGCGTGATTTCGGAGCAAAAGGCGATGGCGTCACGAAAGATACCGCAGCTGTTCAGAAGGCGATTGATGCTGCACATGCCGCCGGCGGCGGCGAAGTGCTGCTGCCTGCGGGTACCTACCTCAGCGGATCCATTTTTCTCAAAAGCCGTGTCGACTTCCATCTGGCGCAAGGCGCGGTTTTGAAGGGCAGTCCCGATCCTGCCGACTACAATGCGGCGGACATCACACCGCAGAACGCCGCCTCTCCGCTCAAAGGCGACAATACGAGCGGAGCCCACCTCGTTATGTGTATCGGTCAGACAGATGTCACACTTAGTGGCCCTGGAAAAATCGACGGCAACGTTTCCGCGTTTCTCAAGGATAAAGACGGTAAGCATGCCCGCTCAAAGCGTCATATCGTCTGGCGGACATCGCAGATGATATGGTTCGTCGATTCGCAGCGCATACGCATCCGCGATGTTGAAATAGCGGACGCCCCGTACTGGAGCTGTTTCATTCTCAACTGCTCGCACGTGGCCGTCTCCGGATGCTATATCCATACGTGCCGCAAGCCGCACACCTACAACGGAGATGGACTCGACATCGACCGGTGCAAGTATGTGACGGTGTCGGATTGCAGGATCGACACGGCTGATGATTGCATAACTCTGCGCGCCTCCTACGGAAAGCGTCTCGCCGAAGCGCAGGACTGCGCCTACATTACGGTTGCCAACTGCGTCCTGTCCTCCAGCTGCAACGCGATACGGCTTGGCGTGGGCGAAGGGAAAATCCACCATGCCGCATTCTCGAATCTGGTCATCAGCGATACGAAAACGGCATTCAACTACGTAGCCGCCTACTCTCCCGCTTCGCGCGGAACGGATATCACCGATATACGTGTTTCAAATGTTGTGGTTGATGCGCTTGAATTCTGCCGCATTCATCATATGCATTCTGACGTCGCCCGGTTCGACAATCTGTACTTCAGCGATATTTCGGGACAGGTCCGTGCCCCCTCCCGGCTGTTTGCGGTGTCGAAGACGCCGTTTGGCCGCATCCGTTTCCGCAATATCGATCTGACGGAAGGTTTTCAAACCGTGAATGCGCCGGATGTTAAGGTGGAGGGCGGAACCTTCCGCGAACTTCCGCTTTCGGATGCCGAACGCGCAAAGTTGGCGGCAGGCATTGACGCGCATACCATTCGTCTGCATTGATAGTGGTTAGCGGTTGGTGGAGTTTCGGGTTTCGAATTAAATGCGCCCCTAAACTCTTATCTTTTATTCCCATTTTGGACCAACTGCCGAATTTAGGTTGAATGCAGTCCCCCGCATATGAAAAAGCCTCGTCCCGAACATGGACGAGGCTTTATTCGATTGCGTGAGATGCCCGCTTACTGTTCTATGCCCTGTTTGCGGATTGTGTCGCGGCCTTCGTATTCCGGCGGAGCGTAGCTGTGTTCACTGCCTTGTACCCAAACTATTGTTTTGGGACACTTGAGATTGTTCCAGAGAATCGCAAGACCGGACGGTTCGCATGCGTAGTCGCCGAGACCGGCGCGCGTGATGTCGACGCGGCAGGTGTCGGGGATGCGCTTTGCGAAATTGACGGAATCGAAGTATCCGAGCGCTTCCACATATTTGATTCTCGGCCATTTCCCCTGAAGGCGTCCGACGAGTTCCTTGCCGTGATCGCAGAATCCGGTAACACTGCTGAAGGCGCGCGTTACGCCCTCGCCGCATCCGGCGGCCCAGATGGCAAACGCGCCGCCCTGGCTGTTCCCGGAAACTTCTATATCCTTTCCGTTCCATTCGGGAAGGGATTTTGTGTACTGAATGGCGCGGATCATGCGCAGGATCATGCCGCGGAAGTAGCTCGTTTCAGGATTTGAGTTCTGTTTCGGGTCGAAGGCATAGGTATAGCCGTTGGAGCTGATCCTGGCGGAATACGTCTTGTAGTATTCGTCGGTGCCGCCGAATTCGCGCAGAAGGAATCCGTGGGCGTTGATCTTGAGTCCAATCGCATCGGAGTCGGGATTGCGCGGCGCTTTCTGCTCGCTTACGCCATAGCCGAAAGACCCGATCTTGATAGGAAATTTATTCCCGTTTTCCGCAGCCTTTGGGATTGAGAGGTAGCCGGTGACCGGCATTCCGCCAGTGCAATCGACAGACAGCGCATAGAGACGGACCTTGGGATTACGGCATTTTATCTCTACGCGCTTTGCGTTGAAGGGTACCTTCGCGAGAGCTTCCTTCTGCTTCGCCCAGAACGCATCGAAGTCCTTTGGTTCCGGAGCGCCCTGTTGGAGCGTGTCGATGCCGGCTGCCGCGCCGCCGTCGAAGAAGACGAGCCTTTTCAGTTTCTTGAGCTTCCTGAGCGCACGCTGACCTTCGGGACTGTTGCGGTCGCCCTTGAATCTGGCAGGTTTCTTCTTGAACGGCTGATCTTTTTCGTCCACGACAACAGCATGGAGCCGTACGAATCCCGGCTTGGCGATGCTGGTCTTGTACACGAACGGCTTTGTGCCCGTGAACGGCTCCTTGCCTTCCTCCTTGATGCCGTCGTCTCCGGTGCGCTCCCATTTGAGGAAGTACTTGCCCTCGGGGAGTTCTCCGGCCACATCCTGCGGCTCAATGGTGAATTCCATTGTCTCGCCCGGGTCGTAGTATATCGGAGCCTTGTCGGTTGTTCCTTTAAGCCATGCTTTTTGAAGTGCTTTCGGATTGGCGAAGCTGCCAATCGCTACAAGTGCGGCAATAACCGCTATGCTTATTCGTTTCATTTTTCTGTTTGGTTTTGTTTTGTTGAGTTGAAATTATCATTTATTATATCATAGTCGCACAGTAATCTTGAGAGTGTAGCCGGTTGTTACCGGTCTCTGGCCACTATATCGTCCATTTCATGACAGCGTTTGTAGAGAGTCGCGTTATCGCATTTGCGCGTATCGGCTGGATAGAGCGAGAGAAAGAGCATTCGTCCTGCAGCGCAGAAGCGCTCCTTTATTCGCGGCGGATGCCATCTTTCGCTGAATCCTTCAGGCGAGAGGATGATAAGATTACCGCCGTTTTTTGCGATGATGTTGCGCTTTTCAACATCCTTGATTTTTATCAGGAGGTGGATGTGGTCGGGCATGACGACGAAGGGTGATATTTCGTCGAGGCATCGCCATTTAAGATGGAAGTTACTGATAACTGTATTGAACCTAAAAACGGCTGTTGATTTTAACGCAGAGGCGCAAAGATGCAGAGTAACGCAGAGAAAAAGTGAAGTTCTGTGGGAAAATGGAAAATGCGAGAATTTTTCTGACGGAGTGAATCTTCACCAATTGGGTGTCGCTTGTATGGTGTTGCAAAAATGAAAATAACTTTCAAAAAACATAAAAACACTGTTTTCTCTGCGCCTTTGCGTCTCTGCGTTAAAAAAGAACCCGCTCTACTGCCGAATCTAGGATAAAAGTAAGGCGATTTGTAATCAAATCCGAAAAGCCGAGCCATGCGTTTATTATATCACAGTAACGATTATGGATACCGTATATCGAGGTGCATGTCGAGGTGACTTGACTTCTGTGACTACATTTTATACAATTAACGGCCTTTGGAAGAATTGTAGTCCATGACCAAGAGAATACCATTCAGAATTGACAGATCCAGACCGCATTCGCTTGTCCAGCAGATGACGGATTCGCTTCGTGATGCGATTGAGTCTGGATATTATCGGCATGGAGAGCAGCTGCCGACAATTCATGAATGGACCCGTGCGTTGGATGTCTCGATCCGCGTTCCCGAGGGGGCTATCGCCAATCTGTCGGAAGAAGGTCTTGTAGTGACGCGTCCCCGAAAAGGGTGCATGGTTCTGCCGCAAAGAGGACATCGTATTTGGCGCGGACATGTGCTGTTTGTCCGTTCTGCGAGATCATGGAGCAACCATGTCATGGCGGGGATATTTTCCGCGGAGGAGAAGCTGTCGCGTGAGGGATATCTGGTTACTATGGTGGTCGTCAGGAAGGATGACCGGGGAATCTGCGATTTGGAGCCGCTGAAGCGTGAGTTGCGCAGAAGTTTCAGTCTTGCGGTTGTGTTCGGAAGCTGGCATGCGATACTTGAATGCCTTGACGACGCGAAAGTGCCGTTTGTCTATGCTGATATCGACATGGAGGCGGAGCCGTTCAAGGGAAGTGCGGCACGTTTAGATTTCTCGAGAAATGCGGCTTTCGGCGACTTCGTCGCCCATTGTGTCCGCGCCGGGGTTTCGCATGTGTGCGTCGTCGGGAAGGTGGAATCTTTTTCTCTTGTCGGGTCGATGCTTGAGGAGGCCGGCATTCGTGTTACACGCATCGAAGTGGATGCCGCTTTTGGACAGGAGCGAGTGGAGAATCTGGAGCGGGAAACCTGCCGGGCGATAGACGGCATGTTCGACAAGTACGGATTCAAATGGCTGCCGGATGTCATTTTCGTTGAAGATGACTATCAGGCGACAGGCGCGCTTTTCTCGTTGCTGTCGCACGGGGTCAAATTGCCTGATGATGTCCGTTTCGCGACAACGAAGAACTGCGGCAACGGTCCTGCCATGTCGATTCCGCTCACATGCGTTGAATTCAATCCGTTTGCCGCCGGTGAGGCGGTTGCGCAGGCGGCGGTGAATTTTCTTGAAGGACGCGAAGAGAAGTATGATGTTGCTTCCGTCTCAAGGTATGTGATCGGTGATACATTTCCGGAAGTCAATTCTGTTTCAAAACGAAAGGATGAGTCATGACAAAAAAAAAATACGATAGAAAGCCTCGTTTTCAGAGGTTATACGCGGGTTTGCTCGGCAAAGCCCTTGCCGCCGCTCTTGCGGTAGCCGCATTGCAGTTGACTGTGTGCGCCGCGACGGTGACGCTTGCGCCGCCGAGCGGGACGAGCACGAATGTCCTTGCCCTCTACGCGGGCGAGACCTCGGTTGAGATCGCAGGTCCGGGGACGGTCTCGCTCAATCCGGCCAACACCTACACCGGCGGCACGACTCTTTCCGGCGGCATGCTCGCCTATTCCGGGACGTATCACGACGGAGTCTCGCCCTTGGGCTCGGGTACGCTCAGCATCGCCAACGAGGACGCAGTTGTTTCCGGCTCCGGTACGATCGCGAACAACATCTCCGCCACCCAAATTGTAAACTTCGCTCCCGAAGGAACCATCGCCCTCTCCGGCGACAACGCTATTTCAGGTGCGCTCAAGGTCCTGGCCAACACGCTTGAAATAGCGGGCGGCACGACTACTGCTGACGGCATCAGCCTCGCCCCCTCCGGCGGAACCGCGCACTTCCGCCAGAGCGGCGGTACGGTGACCTTGGGCGCCAATCTGCAACTCTCCCCCGTAAAAGGGATAACTTCCTCATACACCATGACTGGCGGAACGCTCGACCTGCAAAAGGAGTATAAGATCTTGATGTATGGGAATGGCGGAAGCGGTGCGTCCGTCTCGACACTCGACGTTTCTGGAGATGCCGTTATTAAGAATGTTTCAGTTTTGTACATTAACAAGAACTTCAGCAAACTCACCGATTCTTCCTTTACCATCAATGTACACGACGGAGGGCGGCTTGGTTTCTATACAACAGCCTACAGCAGCGCCTCCACCGTCATCGGAGAGGCTTTCACCGTTGATGGCGGAATTCTCGCAAATGACTATGCAAAAGGCTCGTCCAGGACGGAGCGTGAATGGATTGACAGTGTAGCTTCAATTGCCGTCGGCCCGAAAGGCGCGACGTTCACGACCGACAATGGCAACAAGGCCAGCATGGCTCAGATTAAATGCCCGGTCACAGCCGTTGCTGCTGCGCCCGGAGAGACAGCTAAAGGTGTGGCTTTCGATGGAGGACAGTGGGAATTCATGGCGACAGGCAATGCCTACGAAGGCCCGACAGTAATCAAGAACGAGGCGGTGCTGTTCCTCGATGCCAGTGGTACGATCCCCTCCACTTCGACCGTCACAGTCGGTTCCGGCAGCGAACTTTGCACCGGCGGCGGAAACAAGACCGTCTCAGATCTGGTTCTCGAAAAAGGCGCCATCCTCGGCTTCGGCACCAGTTCATCGACGCCCTATACACTGACCGTCACCGGCTCGCTCGTACTCCCGGCCTACGCGAAGATCGCGCTGTATGACTCCAACGTGCCCGTCACCACCGCAGTGACTGCGGGCGGCACTTACGCCGTTCTGAAGGTTCCGGCGTCATGTGCCGCCGCGCTTGCGGCGGTCAAGTGGTCGTGCGCCACGGCCTCTGCCGGCAACACCTACACGTTCTCCGTCGCCACCGAAGGCGACACCGCCACGCTCTCGATGACCATCGCC
Organism: Kiritimatiellia bacterium; assembly: GCA_017936245.1. Classification (GTDB taxonomy): domain Bacteria; phylum Verrucomicrobiota; class Kiritimatiellia; order RFP12; family UBA1067; genus UBA1731. The sequence goes on along the minus strand of JAGBFY010000427.1, from coordinate 16,207 downwards.
GCCCGACCTGCCGCCGGCGTTGACTTTATCGTGGCCGCCGGTGAGGAATGCTCGCTTGGTGCTACTTCCATCGGTTCGGAGACGATTACCGTGAACGGCAGACTTCTCATTGACGGCAATCTCACCGGCACTGGAGAAGGCGGCAAAGTGATTGTGGGCAACGGAGGCGTGCTTGATGTCACAGGCACGGTCAAGCCGCAGACATCCGGCGCGACTTTCGACTTCTATCTGAATGCGGGAGGATCTGTCTTCATGAGGGATACCCAGTTGTCTGTCGATCCAGACCACCCTCTCCGTTTCAACGGCGGTACGGTCTATCCTGTATGGGACGGCGAAAATGTCTCCTATCATCCGAAAGGTCTAAGCGTACTCGTTTCCGATGGCGGAGTCGTATACGATCTTTCGCATTGGCGGGATGACGGTCTTGAAGAAAGTTGGTGCCGCCTTAGCTTGCAGTCGCAGTTCAACCACGATCCGTCGGGTGCGGCGATCGATGGCGGCATCACGGTGCGCGGCACACCGGGCAAGACCGCGCTTTTCAATATCGGCGGCTCTTTTGCCGGTTCCACCATGAACGGCGGAATCATGGTAGAGGAGGGCGGCAGCATCGTGGTCAGCGCCGCGAATCCACTGACCAACCAGACCGTCACGCTTCTGCCGGGTTCGCTTTTCAAGGCATACAACAAATCGACTTGTGCGAAGGTGGATTCACTCACGTTCGGCAGGGAGGGAGCCGAGTCGCCGGTTCTGTTTTGGCCGATTGCGGGCGGTGTCGCGCTTGCCGTGGAGTCGCTCTCCGTCCTGTCGCCGGTCGAAGTCTCGTTCTGCACTGGATGGGACAAAGATGCCGCCGTCAAGGCTGGCGTCTGCACGGCGATGGTGTTCAAGGCCGAATCTTCTTCAGTTAATACTTCGTTCTTCCAGCTGCCCGCATCGGCAACATCCTACTCGCTGACAGCCGAGACGGTCGCCCTTTTGGAAGGCGACTATGCAGGATACACGGCGCTTGTTCTGACCGTCACTGGAGAAGACATCGGGCCAGGCAATCTTGAACTCAAGACGGACGGCACGAATGTGACCCTTTCGGCTGATGCGGCATACAACAACATCTATGTCGGCGACATCGAGGGGGTGGGCTCCAAGTCCCTGGCAGTCATCGGCGGCGATATTTCCGCAATCAACAATCTTTATATAGCCTATCTGCCGGTCGATGGAAACGATATTAACGACAGGCACACGTGCACCTACACGCAGTCCGGAGGCAAGGTAAGCGTGACGAGGCTCATATCGGGGTGGGTCGGCGAGAATACAAGTATAGGTCGGGCAAATTCTGAAATAATCTTGAACGGAGGAACGCTTGAAGTCACCGACCAGGTGAGGCTTGGGCACAACAGGCAGCGCCGCGGCTGCACGAGCACGATCACCATAAACGACGGCGCGACCATGACCGTGGGCAACACGATGTGGCTCGCGTACTATAATAATGACGATGACGGGAGGGGTTGCGCACAAGGAATCATCAACATGAACGGCGGCACGCTTGCGGCAGAGAAGGAGATAGACCTTTCCCGTTGCGAGTTTGACCCCGGAAACTATGGAGACGGCGGCATATTCCTCAAGGGCGGCGTCCTTTCCGCGCAGAACATCATTCAGACCGCCGCCAACAATTCCTGCCAGCGGCTTGTGTTCGACGGCGGCGTGTACGCCCCGAATGCAGCGGCCGACGGGCAGACGCTCTCCGGACTCAACACGGCCAATGTGGCCGCCGGCGGCGCGATTGTCGATACTTCCGCGCTTGCCCCCGGCGGCATCTACACGATCGCGCAGAACCTCCTCACGGATCCCGCGCTCGATGGCGCGGTCGACGGCGGCTTCACGAAGCGTGGTACCGGTACGCTTGCGCTCACGGGCGAAAACACGTTCAACGGTCCGACCCGTGTGGAGGGCGGCATACTCTCAATTACGAACGGTGCGGCCGTCCCGGGCGGCGTCATCGTTTCGGATGCGGGAACGCTCGATCTCTGCGGCGAAACCGTGAGCGTCGGCAAGATTGCCGCTTCCGGACTTGTCCGCAACGGTTCGCTTACCGTGACCGATGCAATCGCGACAGCTGACGCTGGCTCGCTGCTCTCTGTCGATGGAGATCTGACGCTTGCGCCAGGCGTGGGGGTGGACTTCGCGGACGGGGACGTGGGATCGCGTCCGCTCGCTGCCGTCTCCGGAGTCGTCTCCGTTCCGGAAATGGTCAGGGCTCGCAACGCCGGCGACTTCAATCGCTGCAGGATGTCCGTCATTGACGGCGTCGTCTATGCGGCGCCCACGGCAAGCGGCTTTGTGATTTCGATCCGCTGAGGATTTCATTGCAACGGATAGGGCGGTGTGTTCTCACACCGCCCTATTGTCGGATGGCTGGATTGTTGTCATTTTGCCGTTAAAAAGAGGTTGGGAAATTGACACATTCAGTCTGTTAAACGGTTGATTTTTTGTCAGTGTGTGTTTTATAATTTAGGCAAAAAGCAAAATTATGATTTTTATGAAGATTTATAATGTAGCTGTGGTGTCTGTGTTTTTCGCGGTTGCGGTAATGGCGTGTTCTGCCGCATTTGCGCTGGACATTGACTTGGCGACGGCGGGAATATCGGTATGCGATCCCGGCAGTTCCAATCAGGTGTATGCGGCTCGGGAACTTGAGAAGCACTTGAACATGATTTCGGGCCGCAAGGGCAAAGCGCGCATGACGAATGGCGCCAATGCCGTATTTATGATCGGAACTCCTGCGCCGGGAAAAGGGAAGGCGGCAGACTTTGAGGCATTGGCGGCTGTCAAAGGCGGCAAAGTGTATTTCTGGGGCGATGATGGACGCAGTGCCTATAAGGGTGAGGTTCCATGCGGTGGATCAATGTTTGCCGTATATGCCTTTTTGGACAAGGTTCTCGGGGTGAAATGGGTCTATCCGGGCGATGACGGCATTGTCTATCGTAGGCAGAAGAAGGTTTCCGTCAAGGAAGGCTGGGAGGACAGGTTCGTGCCGCCTTTGCTTTCGAGCAGAATGCGGGGCACGGAAGCTTTTTCAAGTAAAAATCTGAATCCCGACGGTTCTCCGAAATGGGAAAAGTATCTTCCCGTTGCAATGCGCAAAACCTTGGATGATGAGAACAGACGCATTGCGCTCAACCGTGAATGGATGCTGAGAATGCGTCATCAGACACGCGAGCGGTTTTCTTTCGGTCATGCCTTCGAGCATTGGAACAGAAGGTTCTGCGAAAGCCATCCCGAATATCTGGCGATGAATGAAGATGGCACCCGCGGAATATCGCCATCAAGCAGGCGCAAGGCGAAACACGTGAAACTTTGTGTGTCCAACAATGCCGTAGTAGACCAGATAATCGCCGACTGGGTGAATGACGGCAAGCCGAAGTATTTCAACATCTGCCCGACTGATGCAAAAGGATTCTGCCGCTGCAAGGCATGCTGTGCGCTTGATCATCCTCTGACGCCTGACGAACCTTTCAATCTGCACAAAACCGACCGTTATGTCGATTTCTGGAACCGCATCGCAGAGAAGGCGATTGCGCTGCGCAAGGATGTGATGCTGTGCACATACATCTATGAGTCATACCGCTGGCCGCCGAGGAAGCTTAAGATCAAATATCCCGACAGCATGATATTCGGGATGGTGCCGAGTCAGGAGGACGACAATGCGCAGTTTCTCCGGGAGTGGAAGAAGGCGGGACTCAGGCATTTCATGCTGCGTCCGAACTACCTTTGCTACCGCAGCGTGATTCCGCGCGGATACGAACGCTTCTACCACGGCAATTTTATGCTGAATCTGGAGAATGGAATGCTTGCCTGCGATTATGACGGCTGGCCTCGCCATGTCATGGACTTTGAGAGCTACGTCATCGCTCGGGCGATTGCAGACCCGAAAGTGCCTTTTGAGGCACTGGAGAGAGAGTTCCTCTCCCAGTTCGGTGCCGCCGCGCCGACGATGCGCGAGTATTTCCGCCGTGTGCGCGAACGCACGGAGAAGGGGCTTTATGAAGTGCAGAAGAAGCCGCCGCTTGACCGCGAACAGGTGCCGGACGATTCAAGGCTCTACAATACGGTCATGTCGGCAAACTGCGACAAGTGGTTTGCCGAAGATCTTGCGGTTCTTGACCGCGCCGCCAAGACTCCCGGACTTACGGACGTTGAGCTGAAGCGCGTTGAACTGCGCCGTCTCATCTGCGAACATGCGCGCCGCACGCACCGTTTCCTTCTCGCCCGCGATACGATGAACAGGAAGGACTTCGGAAAGGTGGCAATGGATCTGCTGGAATACCGCATCGGCATCCACAAGCGGCTTCCCGATTCGTGGGGGCGGGTGTTTCGTTCACAGCCGGCGGAGGTTCAGTGGTGGCGGCGGGTGCCGCGAAAAGTCATAGGCACGGCATATCCGGAAATGGAGCTTGAGGATTGAGAAACACAAATCCAGCTTAAGGGAAAAGATTCCTCTTCGTACTACCTGCTCATACGCGGGGAGGGCGTCGGGCGGATAAAGTTCGACCATGTGAGGATAGAACGCAGAACATGACACGGCATCCGGAGGGGAAAGCCTCATTGGCTTAACAGTCATTGATACCAAGGAAAGGAAGAGAAGTCTATGGGGAAGATTCTCAAGACACTTCATTCAGGCGCGATCGATCCGATTCAGCCAATAAGGTTTGAAAAAAAAAATGATTTTGGTACAATTAGCGGTATTTTTTTAGGTTAAAATGGTGGATAAGATGTTGCAATCGATACGTAAAGACTCGGAAACAGCAAGACTCAGTTCACAATTTAACGGTATTAAGGAATCTATACTCCTTTTTGTGGTGATGGCATTGTCGGTTGCTGCACAAGCAGCGCTTCCGGCAACGCTCAAGGCTATCGAACTTCCGTGGGGTAAGAAGCCGCTAACCATTGACGGTGACTTTTCCGACTGGGGACGGATGTCGTGGCATGAGGATTTTCTGGATCTGGACGGACAGCCTCAGACTTCCGTAAAGTGCCGATTTGCCCTGAAGCGAGACCGCCTGAATCTATATGTCGCTTGGCGAGTTGATGGGCAGTATCGCATTGCAAAGAAACACGTCCGCCGTGACGGGGATATATGGCATGGTAACAGCGTTGTCGAGTTCTTCTTCGCCAGATCAAAGAGCGCGAATGGATTCTACCAGTTCTCTATAGCCGCAAACGGGGACCGTCAGGACGGTGCGGACGGGGATTCGTTTGTGACGCTGGACTGGGAAGGGGTGGCAAAGGCCGACTCGAACGGATGGCAGGCTGAAGTCCGCATCCCATTCGTTTCGATTGAGCGCAAGCACTACAAGTTTTCCGACATGATACGGATGAATGTGTGCATGAGCGTACCGACCAACGTAAAAGGTTTGAAGCGTGCGGCGATATGGTCGCTTGCCAGCGGAAACGGCTTCAAGAACGTGGATGACATGGGCTATGTCGCCATCGGCAGCTTTGCGAAGGCTTCGGCGCACGAGATCGCCGTGTTCGAGTCGGCTTATGGCGAGAAGCCGTCTGTCGACTCTGTCGCCAAGGGCGATGAGCGCGGATACATCTCCTTCCTTGGCGCATTGGCGGAAGAACGCAAGCGGAAGGACTCCGAACGTGTCGAAAAGCTCTCGGCAAGGATAGCCGCGATAACTGGGCTTCCGAAGCTTCTTGCACAGCCGTGGGATCCAGATGCGCTTTTCGGAGAGACGCCGGCGGCGCAGGCGGATATCTTGGGGCGCGCCCTCGATTTGCACGGCAAGGGTGTGGAGCTTGACTACATCTCTGCAGTCAACGAGACGACGCACCGTTCGTTTTCTCTTTCCGCTCCGAAGGCGGCGGAAGGGGTTACATTTGAAATATCCGATCTCTCCGGGAATGGCAACCGTATTCCTTCGTCTCGGCTTCATGTTGCGCGATTTGCGTTCTTGCATCCGCCGGCTGATATCAGCAATCATGGCCGCGAAGTACGCCTCCCGTATCCTGAGATCGTAGAGCGCGTGCGTACACCTCAGTCGTTCAAGGCGGGGGAATCTTCCCTCTTTCGGCTTTATCTTGATACGCGCGGAGCGAAGCCTGGCGATTATTCCGGGATGGTGGCGATAAAGGCTGGCGGCGCGGTTGTGACTCGTCTGAGGGTTGCGGCGAAAGTCATCAACCTTGAACTCCCGCTTGCCGAGACCCGTCCGTTCAGCGTATATCTCTTCACCACGATTCCGTGGGGCGGAGTGTCCGCCGAAGAATGGGCGGAGTTTTTCCGCGACCACTATATGACAGACGTTTCGTTTGAGCATCCGCCTGTCTTCCTGGACGGGAAATGCGTGAACGGAAAGGATGCCGTCGACATTGGTGGTTCGAAGCTGAAGACGCGCGAGGAGCAATGGGCGCGTTATGCCGAATGGATGGTAAGCCCGATTCCTGTTCCTCCGCCCGGACGCGTGAAAGTGGATCTCTCCGCGTGGAAGATGGACGAGCGTCTGGCCGCTTGCGCGAAGTACAACCTGCGCGCTGTGGTGAGTAGCCGTGGCGGCAATCTGAAGAGCGAGTACTTCCCGGCGATGATGGAGGCGTTGGCGAAGGTCGGTATCGAATCGGACGACTTCATCTACAAGCTTGGCGATGAAGACCGGTCACTTGTGTATCTGCCGGTGGCCAAGCGATTGCGGGAACTGGTACCGTCCCTGAGAGTGATGATGATTCCGTCCGGTACGTCATATTGGGACATAAAGCCAGCGGCGGAGGGCTTCACCGACTTTACGTTCTCCACAGCGGCCTATCGCGGAGGGGAAGAGGGTCAGCGTGATATCGCCTACCTGAGGTCGAAGGGCGTGAAGGTGAGCCGCTACATGAACAAGGCATCGTGGGCGGGTCGTACTCTTCCGTTGCAGGCTCGCAGCGAGCCATGGGAGGCGCTTATCATTGACGGGCTTGATGGTTACACATGCTGGACTGCCGGAATCAGGCCGAACCTCGGCTTCAGGACCGGCTACAGCGGCTACAACAAAAAGTACAGCATCCCCGAACTGCCGCCGGACCGGCAGATTGATACAATGCTCGTCTATATCCGCAAGGATGGCGAAATCTACCATCCGGTCAGCTGTATCCGCCTCGAGAATATACGCGACGGAATCATCGATGCCCTGTATTACAGGCTGGCGAAATCGGCTTGCGAAAAGCATGGAAACGCGGCAGCGGCAAAGGTACTGGAGACGATCCGCAAGTCCGCGAAGAGTTCAATTGCCGACTACAACGCAGCACGCCGGCGGATCGCGGAACTGATCTTAAGCCTATAATGATGAAGGCTTCCCTACTTTGGCATATAGTAAGAGCTACCTATGCCTAAAGCCTGAGGTAGTAGTATTGCAGTACTAGGTTTGGCCGCTGACTTGCATAGATTAGGCGGCAAAACGTATCAAGTTGGCGGCAAAATGCCCTTGGACGGAATGGTGGGAAAATCAAGGGACACACCCTTCAAGAAGATGAGATAAGTTAAAAAGAATGGGTAGATATTTGGTTAATTGAATGATTTCTGTTGGTTCTTGTGGGGACAGACCCTTCAAACAGGCTTGATTAAGGGGCATGTTGGGCGATTTGAGGGTTGTCTTTATTTACGTCAGAATTTGCTCCGTCGGTGGCAAGATTTCGTCCGCACCTAAATCTTGTAAATCCTGTTAATCTTGTCGTAGGCTGTAAGCGAGTTGAGAATTCGTCCGAATGCAATTCTCAATATTATGATTATCCGGGTTTGTTCGAGAATTATTCCGAACCGAATTCTCAATGTGGTAATTACTCATCATTACGCGAGAATTGATCCGATGTGTATTCTCATTTTCGTGGTTTGGAAGACTGAAGATTGAAGGAAGGAGCCGTTTTATGGTATCATATCTGGGAAAGTTGAGGAAAGAAAGGAGACTGTCCCGATTAAGGGATGGAAATTGAAATGAAGATGAAAATGAGCCTTAAAACAGTTCTTGGAATGTTGATGTTCGTTGTCGGATGCGCAACCGCTCCGAGCGACGCGATCAAGGTTGCGTCGTACAACATCCGGCTTTCAGGAGAGAACGGGCGGGCAGATCGCGGCACTCCCAACGCCTGGAAGGAACGCAAGGAGGATCTCATTGCGCTCGTGCAAAAGCTTGATCTGGACGTGTTCGGTCTCCAAGAGGTGTGTCCGGATCAGGCGCAGTTCCTCAGGGAGAATCTTGCCGGATATGAATTTGTGGGCGAACACCGCAATGCCGACCGTACGAGCGGCGAGGCCTCGCCGGTATGCTATCGCAAAAGCCGTTTCGAGGCGTTGGAGAAAGGGACATTCTGGCTTTCAGAGACCCCGGACACCCCCGGTCTGAAAGGTTGGGGTGCCGCCTGTCCCCGCGTCTGCTCATATCTCATCCTGCGTGATCGTTCCTCCGGAAAGAAGTTCTGTTTTGCAAATGCCCATACCGATCACGTCAGTGCTCTGGCGCGGAAGAACGGAATGCTGCTTGTCATAGAGCGGATGCGGAAGTTCGGTTCGGGTCTGCCGATAGTCTTCACCGGCGACCACAACTGCCGTGAGACGGAGGAACCTGCGATGGCGGTCAAGGAGCGTTTAAAGGACGCGCTTTATGTTTCGGAGAGCCCGCAGAAAGGGTCATGGCGGACGTTTTCGGGCTGGAAGTGGTTGGATAAAGAAGTGTCCATTGTAGAGGCGCTTAAGGTTCCGGCCGAACTGCGTAATGCAAAGAAGGGTTCGCCAGACGCCATGAAGGATGCCCAGGGTCTTCATCCGTATGAGAAATACGGCGCGCGCATCGACTACATCTACGTTTCCGATGGCATCCGCGTTATCGATTACAGAACGGTCAACGATTCCCGTCCGGGAAAGAAGCTTTATCCTTCCGACCATTTCCCCGTTGTGGCGACGATCGAACTGTAAAAAGAAAGAGAGATGAAAATGAAGGTAAGGAACATATTCGCTGCAGTTGCACTAGGCCTTGCCGCGACGGCAGTCTCGGCTGAGACGGCTAAAATGAATGCGATCCAAACGGTTCCGCATGAATTCGATATGCTGCTTAAGTCCGGTCACATTCAGGGTCTTGCCTGTTCAGAGAAGGGTATCTATCTGTCCCATCAGGAAGGACTTGCAAAGATCGGCTGGGATGGAAAGATGATCAAGCATGTTGAAACACCCCGTCACCTTGGCGGAATCGCATGTGCGGACGGCAGGATCTACGGCGCATTCATCATCCGTGATCAGAAGGATATGAAGGAAGGCAAGCCCGGCCTTATCCGCGTATGGGATGAGGATCTCAATCAGGTCGCCGAAAAGACGTTTCAGGAGACGGCCGGTTGCGTCGGCGTGTTGGGAGACACTGTCTATTACGCGATCGGCTACGGCAAGAAGCCGCACCGTGAGTGCAGCATCAAGCGTCTGGGGCTGGATCTCAGCGACCGCGGCAACCAGAAGTTCGATTTCGGCTATGCGATCAAGTATGGAATACAGGCTCTCGCAACGGACGGAAAGTCGCTCATATGCGCGAACTACGGCGGCGTTTCGCTCGCCGATCCGGAGTTTACGACCTTCAAGAAACTGAAGACCCCGTCCTTTGCGGAGGGTTTTGCGCTTGTTCCGAAGTCGGTGTCGAAACGCGAGAAGCCGGTATTCATGGCGGTTCGTGCGCTTGGCGGCAACATGAAGGGCTGGCGCAAGGACCCCAAGAACAATCCGCCGCGTCTGCGCATAGAGTTCTATGAATTCGATGGCGAGACCTTTACCGACATAACGGGAAAAGAGGTGCAGGAGGATGAAGATGGCGCCGTCGTGACAGCCACTAAAAAGCCCGGAGAGTACAAGGGAAGGAAACTTGATTTTTCCGGAAGTCTGCCTGACAGCATCAAGACCATCGCTCTTGTGATGCCTGCAAGCATTCAAAGCAAGGCAAATTTTGATAGTGGCAAAGCCGCGCTTGAAGCGGCAGGCTACAAGGTAAAGGTGATGCCGCGTCTCAATTTCGATACAGTTGCGCCTGTTGAAGACCGTGTGGCGGACTTTGAGCAGGCGTGGATGGATCCGGAGGTGGATCTGGTGCTCTGCGCCCGCGGCGGACGCGACTCGGAGTCGCTGCTCGGCAAGCTCAACTGGGAGAAGCTGCGTACGCGCAAGCAGCGTGTTCTCGGTTTCAGCAACATAACGATGATTCTCAACGCCATGCTCAAGGAGAATGCCGGACATCCTTTCTCAGGTCCTACGCTCAGCCAGTTCCTTTACGCTCAGCCCTCGACCTTCAAATGGCTTTCGAAGGCCATTGCCAACGATGGGCCGATGCCGGATGTGAAGCTTCGCGCATTGCGTCCCGGCGCGTGCTCAGGTCTCGCGTGCGGTGGGCACATCGCACTCGTCCTCAGGGGTGTGCAGATGGGCTGGGCGGCGGATACGAAAGACCGCATCGTATTCCTCGAAACAACCGTATGGGAGCCGGAGAAAACGCGCGCAATGTTGGATGAACTGGTTTCAAAGGGCTATTTCAAGGAGTGCGCCGGCGTGGTGTTCGGTGATATGGGGCAGAGCAAGGCCAGGCGTTCCGGAATGGCGCTCAAGGATTGGAAAAAGAAGATGGCGCAGGTGCGCAAGGACCTTGCAGCCAAGGTCACCTGCCCGGTTTACGAGGAGTATCCCTACGGACATGTTTCCGTCAGCTACACAATCGATTTTCTGCGCAAGAAGACGATCACCGCCGACGGCATCCTGAAACAATGACAGACAAACCGCCGGGCGATGACGCCCGGCGGTTTCGGCTTCACATGCGATCCCAGGATGGATTCTCCAGAAGGACTGATGCTATTTGCTGAAGAGGAATTCGACCACGTCGCCATCCTTCATCTCGTATTCCTTGCCTTCGGGACGCAACGCGCCTGCCGCCCGCGACCCAGCGACTCCGCCGTTCTTCACATAGTCGTCGAAGGCAATCACTTCGGCGCGGATGAAACCCTTTTCGAAGTCCGTATGTATGACGCCTGCGCACTGTGGAGCCTTCCATCCGCGACGGAACGTCCAGGCGCGGGCCTCCTTCGGTCCTGCGGTGAAGTAGGACGCAAGACCGAGCGTGCTGTAGGCTAGGTTGATTGTGCGGTCGAGTGAGGACTCTTCAAGACCGTAGCTTGCGAGGAACTCCTTCGCCTCTTCATCGGTAAGGCCTGCGAGGTCCGCTTCCATCTGTGCGCATACGACGACCGTTTCGCAGTCCTGCCTACTGGCGTATTCCTTAAGCGCGGTGACGTGCGGATTGCCTTCTCCGGTCACGTTGTCGTCTGAAACGTTCGCACAGTAGATGACTTTCTTGTCTGTGAGGAAGTGGAGGTCCTTTAAAACGGGAAGGATGGCGTCTCCATCGGAACGCGGGAAGCTACGGACAGGGTTGCCGTCCTCAAGATGCTTGAGGAGTGCTGCGCAAGCTTCGGCCTCGGGGCGCATCGGGGGCTTTGCCTGAGCTTCCTTCTTGACGCGTTCGTAGCGTTTGCGGAGCTGTTCCATATCAGCAAGGATGAGTTCCGTCTCGATTACCTCCGCATCGTCCACAGGTGCGATCGGGGCGGACTTGTTGCCGCCTTCCTGGACATGGATGATGTCATCGTTCTCGAAACAGCGTACGACATGCAGTATTGCGTCGCATTCGCGGATGTTTGCGAGGAACTTGTTTCCGAGGCCTTCGCCCCTTGATGCACCCTTGACGAGGCCCGCAATATCCGTGAATTCGACGGTCGCCCGGATTATCTGGGCAGGGTTGACGATCTTTGCCAGCTCTTCAAGTCTGCTGTCCTGAACCTCTACGATGGCGGAGTTCGGCTCAATCGTGCAGAACGGATAGTTTTCAGCGGCGGCCTGCTGCTTTTTCGTGAGCGCATTGAAGAGTGTGCTCTTGCCGACGTTCGGCAAACCTACGATTCCTACGGAAAGACTCATATTCCTTACCTTTCAAAGTTGATTGCGCGTATTATACCATACCGAAGCAAGGCAAGGTCATGTCTTATGAATCTTTGATCCGATGATTGGAATATGGGCACAAGGAGATCGCAACATATGGTATAATTGCGGGTCGAAAGAAAGGTAAAAAACCATGCCAAACATTGATTGGAAGAGTCTCGGTTTCGGTTTCACTGACGTGAACTGCCACATCCGCTACGTCTGGAAGGACGGCAAGTGGGGTGAGGGCGAGTTTGTGAAGGATCCTACCATCACGATGCACATAGGCGCAAGCTGCCTTCATTACGGGCAGGAATGCTTCGAGGGAATGAAAGCGTTCTGCCAGAAGGATGGCAAGGTGGTGCTGTTCCGTCCTGAGGAGAACGCCCGCCGCATGATGCGCACCGCCCAGCGCACCGTCATGCCGCCTGTGCCTGTGGATATGTTCATCGAGGCCGCAGAGAAGGTGGTCAAGGCCAACATCGAATACGTGCCGCCGTACGGCACAGGCGGATCCATGTACATCCGTCCTCTGCTCATCGGCACAGGCCCGCAGATTGGCGTCGCGCCCGCAAGCGAATATACGTTCATCATGATGGTAATGCCCGTGGGCGCATACTACAAGGGCGGACTCAAGCCCGTCCGCGCCGTCATTCTTGACGACTGGGACCGCGCCGCTCCTCACGGAATGGGTGACGTTAAGGTCGGCGGCAACTACGCCGCATCCCTCTACGCCCACGAGAAGGCGAAGAAGGAAGGCTGGCCTGTCGAACTCTATCTTGACGCGAAGGAGCACAAGTACGTCGAGGAGTTCTCCACGTCCAACTTTCTCGGCATCAAGGCCGACGGCACGTACGTCACACCCGACAGCTGCTCTGTGCTGCCCTCCATCACCAATATGTCGCTCAAGCAGTGCGCCGCCGACCTTGGCTGGAAGGTGGAGTGCCGCCCGATCCCCTACGAGGAGATCAAGGAGTTCGCCGAAGTCGCGGCATGCGGCACCGCCGTCGTGGTCACGCCCGTGTGGGAGATCACCCGCGGATCCGATGTCATCAAGATCAGCGGACAGGATGAGGTCGGTCCTCACCTCCAGAAGCTTTTCGATACCGTGCAGGGCATTCAGTACGGACTGCTCCCTGATACTCACGGCTGGTGCCACGAGGTGAAGTGATCCATGGCGGAAGGGGATGTTTCGATAGCCTCGCTCGCCGAGGAGCGTCTCAAGCTGGAACGCGAGGCGTTCGAGCTTGAGCGCACCCGTCTTGAGGCGGCGCGTGCGCGGGCCGAGGCGGAGCTGAAGCTTGCCCGTTCGGGACATCCTCTTCTCGTATTTGCGTCCGTTGCGCTTCTCGCTCTTGTTTCGTTCGCCGGCGGCATTCTGCTCGGGAACTCCATGAGCGAAAGCCGGCATCAACAGCAGCGGGATGCGCGTCTCCGCGAGGCGCTTTCCCAGCTTAGCGGATTTGCAGAGACAACATCTTCATCCACCAATTCGCTCCCTCTTGCGCCCGGCGTCAAAACTCGCGTTACCGGGGCGCGTGGTGATGTTTCGGTGGTGGTCATCCAATGACAAGGCTTTCGGCATTGCTTTTTGCGGCGCTGCCGTTCGTCCTGCAGGCGTTCACGCCTGAGGTCGCGCTTTCCGTCGCGCCTACGAACATAGTCCTTTCAGAGAAGGCGGAAGCGGTCATCTGCATCACGCTTCCACGCCGTCTCGTTGCAAATCCTTCAATATCCGCTAATTTCATTCCGGAAGGTTCGCGCCTTTCGATGGAACGCCGTCAGGTGCAGCTGGACGGTAAAACGGCATGGCAGTATGTGGTGAAGGTTCCTGTCGATGGGGACGAGGCGGGTGTGCGTACGCTCGGCCCTGTCACCGCTCAGATTCCTGTCCGCACTGATTTCTTCGGGATGGTTTCGCGTACTGCGGAACTGAAGTCCGGCACAGCGACACTTACGGTAGTCGCACCGCCTGAGGATGGACGTCCCGGTTCGTATTGCGGGGCGATAGCGGATGGATTCAACGCTGTCGCGTCGGTTGATTCGAATGTCTGCACATCCGGAGATCCTTTGCTTTTCACTCTTGAGCTTTCCGGCGCGACGGATCCGTCGATGGTGTATGCGCCATCCGTTGCGGATGCGTTCAAGGGAACTTCCTTCAGGCTTGACGAGGCTTCCCTCAAGACGGAGACTCTCGCCGCGTCGAAGCGCTTCACATGGCGCGTAAGGGCCATCGGTGCGGGTACGGTCGAGATTCCGTCCGTGCCGGTTGCCTGGTTCGATCTGCGTTCTCGGAGCTACAGGATCGACCGTACGATTGCGATCCCCGTTCAGATAAAGGCGGGTGAACAGGCTACGCTCGGCGCCATTGACGAGGTCGGCGGCGAGACGGATGAGTTCCCCGTGCCTGATGGGATAAACCTCCCGTTCGTTCTCCGGAACTTTACGCTGAAGCATGCGGTGTCGCTTGCGGTCAGGGCGCAGACGGAGAAAGATTTCGCGGCGGCGGCGGAGCGTTATGCGGCGTTTCTGGAACTGTTGGATTCCGACCGCAGTGTCGCGGAAGGCGAGGATGGCGAGGTGTTCAAGGCCGTCCATCTGTGCAACCTTGCAGCCCTTCATGCGATGGCGGGGAAGCCGCGCGATGCGGTTGCGGCATATTCGAAAAGCGAGCTGATCACGGGCGCGACGCCTGAGACGCTTCGCGGCCTCAAGGCGGCGTATGCGAGGCTCAAGAACGATCCGCGGGCGGATCTTCCGCTTCCGCGGATTCTCTTTCCGTTCTGGTTCAGGTTCTCTCTGACGGGAAGGGTGCTGTCTGCCGCCGGTGCCGTCATCGGCTTTGCGGTGCTGTTCCTGCTTGCCGTCCGTGCAGGACGTAGGCTTGCGCTTCTTGCGCTCATGTGTGGCGTGACGTGTTCCGCCTTTGCGTGGCCGTTTGGCGGACGCAGCCCGTTTTCGAGTCTCTTTGACGATATGCCGAGCATGCGGATGGGCTTCGGCGGCGATGTGTGTCCTATAGGCGTAGAAGCCTGCTTCAGCAATGCCGTAACGATGGTGGGCGAGCCGGTGCAGCTGATCGTGCGGCTCAAGCCCGGAACCGTCCGCATCTCTGACAATTCGGTGAACATCGAGGCAGGCTTTCCGGACAAGACTACTCATGGCCGCCTGACTCAGGTTTCGGACGACGAGTACCGCGTTTCGGTGTCCTTCCTTGAACCCGGCACGAACGATGTCCGGCTTGCGGTTTCCGGCGCTTATTCCGGAACGTACACGGTGACGAACGGGAACATGATCTCGTCCGGGCGCGTGATGAACCAGTCGTTCAGGATCGAACCTACGCCTCCGCGTGTCGTGGTGAAGCCTTTGCCGGGCGATGGGCGTCCTCTGGACTATTCCGGAGCAATAGGGCGCAATTTCAGGCTCACCCAGAAGCTGACTCCGGACAAAGTTCATCCCGGAGATCTCGTGACCGCCGAGTACAGGCTCGTGTTCGACGGCTACTGTCCATCGAATGCCGAAGTGCGCGTGGACAACCTTTCCCGCGAGTTCAAGGCGTATGAGATGAAGGAGGTTTCGCGCAATGCGAATTCCGTCGTGTGGCGGCAGATGATCGTTCCGCGCACGACCGAGGCGACCAACTCCGCGCTTGTGTCCTTCAGCTACTACGATCTTCGCGCCAAACGCTACGCCAGGACGAAGGCGAAGCCGGTCAAACTCACGTTCGTTTCAGCGGACAAGGCCTCGACCGAGAACACGAAGATGTCCGTGACCGGCGAACCTGCGGTATCCGCTGGTTCCGCAGGAAATGGAGCGGACTCCTCCATGACGCTGCGCTTTGCGCCGAACGCCAATTCTCC
Organism: Kiritimatiellia bacterium; assembly: GCA_017936245.1. Lineage (GTDB taxonomy): Bacteria > Verrucomicrobiota > Kiritimatiellia > RFP12 > UBA1067 > UBA1731. Next base: position 379 of record JAGBFY010000427.1, on the reverse strand, counting down.
GGTCGTGATTACTTTGCCGCCCGGAACGGAGATCCGTGAAACATGCCGCTGGAACGGTTGGCGCAGAGTCGAATCCTCCCGCGGCGCCGGCTGGCTCCGCTGTCAATAGCGCGTTGCCGGAGTGTCGACACTGCGCACCGTGCGTTTCGTCATGCGGTGTTCTGTCTCCGGTCATTGATGCTGTTTGGTCATGCGGCGTTTTCATTTCTTCATGCGGCGTTTTGCCGCTGCTCGATTCGCCGCTGTACGGGCAACGAGGACGTTGCCCCTCCAGGTGGCTAAATTCCTGCGTAAAGCTCCTTGCCAATGGTTGGCTAAATTCATGTGCGAAGCTCTCAAAGCCAATTTCAGGAAACCATTGTCCCACGACTATGTATCC